>JBLFXD010000371.1:0-7016 GCA_047611045.1 Planctomycetaceae bacterium
GTGTGGAGCACCATTGCACGTTGTCGAGGCATGGTCGCTGATGGGTGAAGAAGTCTTAAAAAGCCACGACTCTCCAGATGAACTTCTGGCAAGTAAGGAAAAGAGGAAAGAATCAATCCATCGAGAGATCGATCGTCTCCTGAGTGAAACGAGACGTCGCCAGGTGCCAACGGTGCAGCTGATCGAGGGAGATCCCAAAGACGTAATTGTTGGCGTTGCTCAAGAGTTTGACGACCAGATTACGGTGGTGGGGACGGTTGCTCGAACCGGCATCCCAGGATGGATCTTCGGAAACTTTGCGGAACGGGCAGTCCAGACCCAGGCGTCATTTCTCGTCGTCCCCGCCGCCGGTATTTGAAGACTCCAAAGTTCTGTGTCCGGCTAGGATAGCATGCAGCGTCGCCTCGAACTCTCGCGTGAATTCGACCGGGTTACATAACAGACTTTCGGCTACCCGATTGCGAATGGAAGATCGCAAAGTCCGCAACTTATTCGTGTCCGAAGCGAGCGATGCTCCGATGCGAACGTAGTCGTCATTATCCTCTGCGATGAAATCGTCGAGTCCGACCGTGCTCAGAACGCTGGCTCCCATGCGGCTGCTGAACCGACCGCCGGGAAGCGTTATGACTGGCACGCCCATCCATAGTGCGTCGCACGAAGTGGTTCCACCGTTGTACGGCACCGTGTCCAGGGCGATGTCCAGCCGGGAGTATTCTGCCATGAACGCCGACAGCGGAACGGTCGGCGGCAGCGGGGAAAGTCTTTCGGGATCGATCCCGCAGTCTTCAAAGCGTTGCCTTGTTAGCCTTCGCGTCCCTTCATCGGCAAGCGGAAGCGCCTTTAACACCAGCCTCGACTCGGGCACGGCGTTGAGCACACGACTCCACAATCGCACGGTCGAATCAGTCAGTTTGGCCAGGTGATTGAACGAGCCGAATGTGATGAATCCGTTCTTTTCGAACGGTGGTGGAGCGACGTCTGGTGTGTCTGGCTGAGGTCGATAGCAAAGGAAACAACCGTTGAGTCGGGTGATCCGCTCGTGAGAGTCGAGCGGTTGATCGAGCGGGCAAAGGTGATGATCCGCGATCAACCAGTCGTTCGCGGGCCGTTCGGTCTTCCCGGGATAACCGAGGTAGGTAGCGAGGATCGGCGCGGGTTTTCGTGCCAGAACCATCGCTCGATTTTTCGCCGTGTGCCCGCTCAGATCGATGAGCATGTCCAGTTTGTCCGAGCGAATCTGACCTTCAAGTCGCGAGTCGCTCCACGCGGCGCACTCGTGCCAGGTGAGGTCGAGGTTTTGTAGACGCTTTGTCAGCTCATCGACCGAGGCGTTGTCCGAGTAGCAGACGACTTCGAACTGCTGGCGATCATGGTGCTCAAGAATCGGTTCGACAAAGTATCCGACCGGATGTTTCAACAGGTCGGGCGACAGATATCCGACTCGGATTTGCGAGCCGTCGCTTCTGACTCGCGCAGCACACGGAGTCGGATGGTCGTGCTGAGTCGCCAGTCTGTGCAACCGCGATGAAAGTTGACGGTGAATGGCGAGGATGTCGTCGTCCGAGAGGGTGTCGCTGTAGAGCGACGAAAAAAGTGCGTTGCCGATCAACGTCGTGTCGTCGGTCTTCTTCGATAGTGCCTCGTCGAAAGCGGCTCGCGATTGTTCACACAGTCCTTGTTCGTGCAGCCCGTTGGCCAGCAGGCTGAACCCTTCCGGTCGATCTGGAAATGCTTCGGCCAGCCGCTTCCCGATCTGCATGGCTTCGGAAACGTGCCCGGTTGTTGACAGAATCAAACCGAGTTTCAGGTTGGCCCCGAGATCGTCCGGCGCTCGGCGAACGGCTTCACGAAAATGTCCGACCGCTTCCGCTTGCTGATGCTCTTTTTGACGCAGCGTGCCGAGATTCATGTGTGGTTCAGGATTGTTAGGTTCAAGCTTCGCTAACTCGTTCCACCAGAGGATCGCGGACTCAACGTTGCCACGCTCGTATTCGATGAGTCCGATCAGTGTGTAGGCGTTTCCGTACTTCGGCTGTATCGTGAGTAGCTGCTCCGCCGCCGTGAACGCCGCTTCCGAATCTCCAGATTCGTAACCGAGAATCGCCCGCTCATACAACAGGTCGACAGAAACGCCTTCCTCACACGGTGCGCCGTCGAGGACTTCGCGAGTTTCATCGAAGTTCTTCTGACTCCTCAGCAGCTTCGCCAGATTGATCCTCGGCTTCGGGTGTTGAGGATTCATGGCGATTGCGCGGCGGTACATCGGAATCGCGGCTTCTGAGTCACCGGCGTCTCGGACCAGATTGGCAAGGTTCAGCGCGGCGGGAAAGAAGTTCGGAGCGATTTCCAGAGTGCGCTCGAAAGTCTGCTTCGCATCCGCGGCCTTGCCGGCACGCTGGAGGGCGTTTGCGAAGTTAAACCAAACCTCGGGTTGCTGCACGTTCCGGTTTGTGAGTTCGCGATAAAGATTAAGGCCGTCGTCGATTCTGCCAACGCGGACGAGGACGGATGCCAGGTTGGCGGCGACAGTCTCGTCGTCGGGTCGACGTTGCAGAATCTGTTGATACGCAACGATGGCTTCTGCGAATCGCCCCGATTGGTGGAGAGCCAAAGCTTTGCTTAACGCGTCCTGCGAAGATTCCATCGTTGTCAGTCTTGCCTCACGCCATAATGTCGAAAACGGGGCGGCCGTTGGCGATGGGGAGTGGTCGGTCGAGGTTGTCGTGGACCTCGGTCGCGGGATCGATGCCGAGCAGGTGGTACACCGTCGCGGCGAGGTCGCCCGTCGTCACCGGGTCGCGATCGGGGACGGCTCCGTAGCGATCCGACCGGCCATAGACCGCTCCACCCTTCACACCGCCGCCAGCCATCAGAACGGTGTAACACTTCGGCCAGTGGTCTCGGCTGATGTTTTTGTTGATCTTCGGCGTGCGGCCAAACTCACCCATCCAAACGACCAGCGTTTCGTCGAGCAGACCTCGTTCCTCAAGATCGAGCAACAGAACTGGGAGCGTGTGGTCGGTAATTGGTAGATGGTACGCCGGCAGGATCTCGAACATGCGAGTATCGTCGAACCCGTGCGTGTCCCATCCGCCTTCCGTCTTGCTGCGTCCGCCAATGCTTCGAGCGAAGTAGTTTGTCACAAATTTGACGCCCGACTCGACAAGCCGCCGCGATAGCAGGCAACCCTGTCCGTACGTCGTTCGACCGTACGCCTCTCGAATTGGCTCGGGCTCTTTCGTCAGGTCGAACGCTTCGCGGACTCGCTGGGAATTCAGCATGGCCAACGCTCGCTGGTAGTACGCGTTGACGCCTTGAGCCGCGGCCGACTTATCCAGCTCGCGAGCCTGCTGGTTGATCAGTTGCTGAAGCCGCCGCCGGTCGCCAAGCCGCTTCATCGAAACATCGGACGGCAGGCTAAGTTGCGACAGCCGGAAGTCGGGAGCGTTTGGATCGTTCGGCACGAACAACGGATCGTGAATGCGGCCAAGGAAGCTGGCACGCTGCCCCGGAGTCGTCGAACCGTCACCAATTCGATGAGGAAAAGAAACAAACGTCGGCATCCCATTCGTGTTTGGAGCGACCGCGTCAACGACCGAACCGTACGCGGGAAACAGATCGAGCGACTCGCGCAACCGCTGGTCGTCGGTCGGCGGTTCCACACCAGTCAGAGCGGTATAGCCTGCCGAGTTGTGATTGTTCATCGTGTGATGGACCGTGCGAATTTGCGCGATCTTGTCCATCACTTTGGCAGTCTCGGGCAGGTGCTCGCAGACATGCATGCCGGGCACTGACGTCGAGATCGGGTTGTACTTCGACCGGTACGCGTCGGGGGCGTCCAATTTCATATCGAACGTGTCGACGTGACTTGGTCCTCCCCATTGAAAGAGGAAGATTACGGACTTCGCACGAGTCTTTGGAGCACTGCCGGGGCGCGAGTTCTCTTTCGCTTCAAGCAACTTTGGTAACGTGAGACCGAGCAGCCCCGGACCTCCCGCGCGCAGCAGGTCGCGACGATGAAACTCGGCGATGTTGGAGATAGGTTTTCGTCTATTCATGATGCTTCTCGCTGAAGCTTGAATCTGTTTTTGCGTAGGGCGGGCATCGCCCACCAGAAATTCTCAGTGTGCGATTCTGGTGGGCGGCACCCACCCTACGCTATCTCCGGAAAAGAAACTCGTTGGAATTGAGCAGTGCCCACGCCACGTCTTCCAGACCGCGTCGTGCAACGTCGGAACTTTCGACGTGATCTTCGGCAGCCGCCAGTTCATCAGTTGAAGGCTCGCGGCTTAACGCCGACCAGTAAAGATCGGTGATCGTTTTCGCGAATTCTTCATTGTTCTGTTCCGCCTTCGCGATCCGCCCCTTGCTGCTGCGAAGAAGTTGGTCGACAAGCTCGCCGCTCACCATTTCAAACGTCTGAGCGAGCGTCGTGCCGTTGGTGCGTTCGCACTCGCAGGTCAGCAGTCGACCCGGCTTTCCAAACAGGGCGAGGAAGCGGTCGCCAATTTCCGGCTTCGCGTATCGATGCCCGCCATTGCGCACGCCACGAATTTGGACAGCTTTGGTGCCGGGATCGTGGTCGCCGAATTTGATGGGCACATCCAGAGTCTGTGCGACGGCGTCGAGTGCTTGCTCGGCTGTCAATCGTCTCGGCACGGTGTGTGAAAAGAGCAACTCGTCGTCGGCATTCGTGGCGTTGGTCGTCGACGAAAGTTGATACACCTTCGAGTTCATGATGACTAGCATCAGGTGTCGCACGCTGAAGTCGTGCTCGACAAACTCCTTGGTAAGAACGTCCAGCAACTCCGGATTCACTGCCGGGTTTGTCGATCGGAAGTCGTCGATTGGATCGACGATGCCTTGCCCCATGATCTGGTACCAGATTCGGTTCGTCTGAGCTTCGGCGAAGCGTTCGTTGTCAGCGGAACTGATCCATTTGGCGATTCGTTGGAGCCGGTCAGGTTTAACGCCGCCCGCAGCCGTGTCTTCGGGTTCGCCATTCAGATTCGATTGATTTCCGAGGTAACGCAGCCCGGCTGTTTCGCCGGTCGTCGGGTTCTTGACGTCGCCCTTGTCTTTCAGCAGAACGATCTGCTCGCCGACGAATTCGTTTTTGTCGTTCTTGTCTCGCCGTTTGTTCTCGATGATTTCGTAGTCGACTCGGCCAAAGAAATTGGACCAGCCGTAATAGTCATCCTGAGTCCAGCGGTCGAACGGGTGATTGTGACACTTCGCACACTGCAGCCGAATTCCGAGAAAAACCTGGGCGGCTGCTTCGGCGCGAGCTTCCGGTTTCCGTAACGCTCGATAAAAGTTGGTCGGCGGAACTTTGTAAGTGCTGCCGCGAGCTTCCAGGATTTCGTGAGCAAGCCGGTTCAAGGGTTTGTGTTTTGCGAACGACTCGTGAATCCAGCCGTGGAAGACCTCAACACCTTTTCGGTCAAGCGTTTTTTCCTCAACGCGTAACAGGTCAGCCCATCGCAGAGTCTGCATGTCGACAAACTCAGGCGACTCCAGCAGCTTGTCGATCAACTTGGCTCGCTTGTCAGTTTGCGCTGAAGCCAGAAATCGTTGAGCCGCTTCGGCCGTCGGCAACAGGCCCGTAAGGTCGAGGAACGCGCGGCGCAGGAATGCCGTGTCGTCACAAACTTCGGATGGGTTGATCTTCAAACGCGCGAGCTGTTTGAAGACAAGTTCGTCGACAAAGTTTGTCGGGGCTGGTGAGGAAAATTCGAAGTCGGGGCGTTCAGGAACAAACTCCAGTCTCACCGGAACTTGCTGGTTGAGATACCGGACGGCGATCGTGGTCAGGCCGGCTCGCTCAGCGGTCGCGACGCCAGAATCGGAAACCGAAACTAAGATCGCCGACGAGGCGTAAACAGCAAGCTTCGTGACGTCACGTTTCTGTCCATCGCTGAATTCGGCAACGGCGCGAATAGTCGCTGTCGTTTCCGGGGCGTAGACCGTTGCCAGTCGAGGTTCGGCCGTCAGAGCGACGAGCTTCGGAGCATCGTCGTCGTCCGCTGGCATTCCGGCCGCGATCCATCGTCGCAGGATTTCAGACTCTTCTGAGCCAACTTTGAAGCGTCGCCCGCCTTCATGCGGAACATCCATCAGCGGTTTCTGAAGAAGCAGACTCTCTGCCGGTGCGAGAATGTTCGCCCGCCGCGAGCCACCCTGCCGAGTCAGTGTCTCAAAATCCTGATCCGGATTCTGCCCCCGTAACGAAAGCTTCAACCCACCCTTGCCATTCGCATTTCCGTGACAGGTCCCTTGATTGCAGCCAGCTTTAGACAAAACCGCCATCACATCATTCCGGAACGAGGGCACCGAAGAGCGTGCGAGCGAAGTTCCACCATCAAATGCTCGCACCGGGACCGGCATAACGTTCGGTGCCAGACCTACGATGAACATGAGGAACGGAAGTGTGGAATGGCGTCTCGACATGGCAGAAGAATCGTGGCGGGAATTGAGGTGAGAGTGCTGAGCGAGGGCGACAAGTCTACTCGAATTCTGCGGACAACGTACAAGAGAGTCGTCGACAGTTCGGGCAGGCTGGTGCATGGAATTTCCGATGCACGAGCAGTCGGCCGAACTCGGCATCAGCTTGAGTTATTTGCTCCAGTCCGTCGGTTAACGTTCATTCATGAAGTCAGCCACGGGCGTGTCGCTGGTAGACATTGCGGATTGGGTCGAGTTTTCGCGTCGTGAAGGTCGTGTCGAAGAATTCAAAGAGTCTTGCAGGAGGGATTCTCTGTTTCAGGGTTTGTTCAGTAGTGAGTGGCTGTGGATGCCGATCTCTTGAGAGGATTGTTCCGGTTCTGTCGGAAGCGCCGGGTCACCGAACAGCTCGTTTTCCTCGAATGGACGGACGAAGACATGTACCTCACTCGACTGGGCCGCCGCTGTGGGGGAGATGTCCGCTGAATAGTTGAAAAGAGTGACGGTTTCCCCTGCAGGAGATAGTCTCCTGCTGTCATTTTTCAGAAATCTGAAACGGAGAAACCGTCATG
>JBLFXD010000372.1:0-7013 GCA_047611045.1 Planctomycetaceae bacterium
CACCTGGGCGTACTTGTCCCACGGATATTCGATGCCGAATCGTTCGCTGAAGAAATCGAGCATCGGCTTCGTGCGACCGAATGTTCGCTCGATATCCGCCTTGCGGTTTTCAGGAACGTAGTAAGTAACCGGTTTGCCACGCCATTCTTCGGTAACCACGTTGAACGTTCCGGCGACAAGCGTGACGAGGTACGCGACGTGTTCCTTTTCCTGTTTCCAGTGAAACGTTGTGCGACCTGTCGCCGAGTTCTTCTGCGAGAGCAGGGTTCCGTTTGACAGAACATCGATGCCGGATGGAACGTTGACGATCAGCTCGGTTGATTGCCGTTCGTTGGAATTGTCGATGCACGGAAACCAGTAGTGGTTGGCTTGCGGTTCGCCCTGACTCCAGACCATCAGCGGGACATTCGGAGTCTTTTCCGTCGGACCAAAGAAGTGCAGGCCGTTAACGGGATCGGTGACTGAGTAGTCGATTTCGAGTTTGTACTGCTGACCGGGTTTGATGGAGTTTTCCGGTGCCGTGATCAGAAGTTTGTCGTCGGCCAGTTCGAAGTCAGTGTCCGCCCCTTTGGATCCACTCTTTTCGAATCGCACCGCCGAGACATCCAGAGCGTGAGCGTCCAGTTCGATGATCGGCTCGCGACTCGCTTCATAGAACGCCGGCAACGGTGAGAAGTCGATCGTCGCTCGGCCTCGCAACTGTTTCTTCGGCAGATCAAGTTCAATGGCCAGCCGAATGTGGTGAATATCGATTCGCCGAGTGGCTGCTGTTCGAAGCGGTTCTTCGGCAGTCGTCAGATTCGCCCAACAGCCGATGATCAAAACAAGCAGCCCGGAATGCGCGAAGTTGGACAACCGATTGCGACGGGAAAGGCGAGTCATTGTTGGCTCTTTCGAAAGTCTCACTGCCTGGTTTGGATTTCAGCGTGCGATGTGAGTCTGGTCTCAGTCCTGCCACGCGCTGCCGCCGGGGAATTCGAATTCGTCGAGTGATTCCGGCGTCATCGTGATGCTGTATCCGGCGGCGGTGGGTGGCATGTACCGGCCATTTTCCATGCGGACTGGATCGACGAAGTACTCGTGGAGGTGATCGGAGTATTCCGTCAGTCGGTCTTCGAGTGACGCGCTGATTGACACGTAGTCGAAGATTGCCAGATGCTGGACGTACTCGCAAAGACCGACGCCGCCGGCGTGTGGACAAACTGGAATATCGAACTTTGCTGCCATCAGCAGGACGGCCAGGATTTCGTTGACGCCACCGAGTCGGCAGCTGTCGATCTGGCAAACCTGGAGGCCTCCCGCCTGCATCAGCTGTTTGAACATGACCCGGTTCTGGCACATTTCGCCGGTCGCGACGGCGATGGGAGAAATTGCCTTTGCTATCGTCGCGTGACCGAGCACGTCGTCCGGGCTGGTGGGTTCTTCGATGAACCACGGTTTGAACTCGGCCAGCTTCTGCATGTGGTCGATTGCCTGGTTGACGTCCCACACCTGGTTGGCATCCATCATCAGTCGGCGGTCCCAGCCGATCTCTTCGCGAATGATGCGGCTGCGGCGGATGTCGTCTTCAATGTCGCGACCGACTTTGATTTTGAAGTGCGTCCAGCCTCGCTCCATCAGGCTGCGACAGAGTGATCGCAACTTGTCGTCGTCGTAGCCGAGCCAGCCGGCCGACGTTGTGTAGCTAGGGTAGCCGTCGCGATCCATGTCGGCGATGCGTTCGGCTTTGGTGGCGTCGTGACGTTGCAGCAGGGCGACGGCTTCTTCGGGAGTCAGGGCGTCGGTGATGTATCGAAAATCGATGCACGACACGAGCTGTTCGGGCGTCATGTCTGTGAGCAGTTTCCAGAGCGGCTTCTTCTCCACCTTGGCGTACAGATCCCAGACGGCGTTGACGACGGCGGCCGTTGCCAGATGGATGACGCCTTTGTCCGGACCGACCCAGCGGAGCTGACTGTCGCCGGTCATGTGCCGCCAGAACGCCCCCATGTTTTCGGTGAACGATTCCAGCGTGTGGCCGACAACGAGCGGCTTCAACGCCTCGACGCCAGCGACGCAGAGTTCGTTGCCTCGACCAATCGTGAACGTGATGCCGTTGCCTTCGAGGCCGTCCGGATGATCGGTGTGCAGCGTCACGTAGGCGCACGAGTAATCCGGATCCGGATTCATCGCGTCCGAGCCGTCCAGGTTTCGCGATGTGGGGAAGCGGATATCGCGAACGGTCAGGCTGGTAATTCGAGTCGGCATGTCGGTGTCCGGCGTTGGCGGAGTAGTTCAAGGGTTAGAGCAACGGGTTGGGCATGTTCGTGGCCGAGTGGCAGAAGCTCAAGCGGCCGGCAGAAGTCTCCCGCACAGTTGACTTCGTAAATCTCACAGATACCTTATTCATCTTAGTTTGTGCAGTCAGCTTGACCGTCAGAATCGGAATCTTCAGGGGCCATGCAACGCCATTGACTGGCGGCGGCTCGGCAAGTCTGAAACCACGAGACGCATTGTTTGCGTTAAGTGTTGCTGCGAAACACTTTGTGCATGCGAGTCTGCTGTTCGGATTCGCTGACTCTGACAACCCAGGGAGAGATGTGATGCGAAAAACTGCAATCGTTTGTGCGGCAATGGCGGCATTCGTGCTGTCAGGTGCCCAGGCTCAGGCCGGTTTTCTGTTCTTCGGAAACTCAAGCAAATCCTGCTGCAACTCGGCACCAAAATGCGCACCAGCCCCAAAATGCTGTGCCCCGGCCCCAAAATGCTGTAACAGTGGTGGCCTCTTCTCGGGACTGAAGCTTCCGAAGCTGAGCCTTCCAAAACTCAAACTACCGTCATTCGGTGGCAACAAGTGCTGCACGCCAGCTCCGGCTACTTGCAGCGGCGGACACGGCCACGCTCCGGCTGCTCCAGCGGCTGAACTGAGCCCATCGGCTGGCGGCAAGAAGGTTGAAGACGCTCCAGCACCACCGCCGTACGAAGACAAAGCTCCGGCACCGGCTGCTCCGAAAAAGGACAAAGCTCCTGCTCCTGCAGCACCGAAAGCTGAAGTAAAAGCGTAAGTGCTGGCAACGTTTCGAGGCTTATTTTCGAAGCCAGCTTGCTGGTTGAATCACAAACACCCCGACGGATCGTTCATGATCTGCCGGGGTGTTTCTTTTTGTTTTATTCACTCGTGGATGGCAACAAGAGAAAAATTCCGAATGGAACGCCGTCCTTACTGTCAGAAAAAATCCACAGAGAGCACAGAGGCCACCGAGTTGTTCTTAAGAGTATTCCTCTGAGGCCTCTGTGTTCTCAGTGGCTGAAAACTCTGTCGGCAGAATCGGGGATTTCTTCGGGCTCATGCGAGGGCGACGCAACGTCCTTCACTCTGATGCTGACTTGATTGCCTCGAAGATGCCGTCCCAGGTGTAGGTGGTCGCTTCGGCGTGAATCGGCAGTCCGGCGTCCTTTGCCGCGGCACTGGTGACGGGGCTGATGCTCGCGATGTGGAGCGTTCTGCCAAGCTGGTCTCTTGCAGAATCCGGCAACAGGGCAGCGATGCGGCGTGCGATCGAGGGGCTGCTTAATCCGATCCAGTCGAGTTGCGAATTCTCCAGCGCGTTCAAGGCGTCGTCGGAGAAGGACTCGGAATCGAGGTTCTGATAAACGACCAGTTCCGTGACGGTCGCTCCTGCCTTTGTCAGTTCTTGCGGGAGGACTTCCCGCCCGCGGCTGGCGCGAGCCCAGAGGACGTTCTGCCCGGCGACGTGCGGAGCCATTACTTTGGCTAAGGCTTCGGCGCGGAACTGGTCGGGGACCAGGTCGGCTCGCAAGTGGTACTTTGCGAGTGCCTCGGCCGTGGAGCTTCCGATCGTCGCGATCTTGATTCCAGAGATTGTTCGAGAATCGCCGCCGGTATCCCACAGTCGATCGAGGAACGCCTCGACCCCGTTGACGCTTGTGAAGACGAGCCAGTCGAACTCGTTGAGACGTTGCAGTGTGGCGTCGACTTCGGACCAGTCGTCGATCGGTTCGATTTTGATTGCGGGCATCAGCACGGGCTGTGCGCCCAGTTCGAACGCTCGTTGAATCTGCGGTTCGGCCTGAGCGATCGGGCGAGTGATTCCGATCTTCTGTCCGAAGAGTGGCTTGTCTTCGAACCACTTGAGCTCGTCTCGTTGCGCGACGCAGTCCCCGACAATGATCAGCGACGGCGCGTGAAGCTGGGCTTTGCTGACGGCGTCTGAAATCTCATTCAGCGGCGCGACGATTGTCCGCTGGTGCGGAGTCGTTGCGCGACTGATGACGGCTGCTGGCGTGTCGGCGTTTTTGCCATTGTCGAGTAGCGACTGAGCAATGCGCGGAAGATTGTCGAGCCCCATGTAGAAGACGAGCGTGCCCGGCGATGCTGCCAGCTGGGCATAGTCCAGTGCGCTGCCTTCCTTGCCTGGCGCTTCGTGTCCGGTGACGAAGGTCACCATCGAGGCGGAATCGCGATGCGTCAGCGAGAATCCGGCGTATTCACCGGCGGCGGTTGCGGCCGTGATGCCGGGGACAATTTCGTACTCGATGCCGTGCTTGCGGAGGCAGGCCGCTTCTTCGGAGCCTCGTCCAAAAATGAACGGATCGCCGCCTTTGAGCCGCACGACCGTCTTCCCGGCCAGCGCGGAATCGACCAGTCGCTGGTTGATCTCGTCTTGTTTGAGGATTCGCCCATCAGGACCGTCCGATCGACACGTGCGTTCGCAATGAGCGTTTGCGTGGCGCAACAAGAGCGGGTTGACGAGGCCGTCGTAGAGGACTTCGTCGGCGAGTTTGAGACATTCGACGCCGCGAAGTGAGATCAAGCCGGGATCACCCGGACCGCCACCGACGAGATAGACTTTTCCAATTGTCATGAGACTTCATTTGGTTCAGACAGCCGTAGGCGGAGAGCGAATCCGTCAGCGGTAGCAGGCTGTGAGTTTTTCTGTAGGGTGTGACCAGCGGAGTGAATCAAACGGCTGGTGTGCCTGCGCGGGCAACCGTTCGAGTTCGCTGCCGTCAGGATTACTCGCAGATCTCCGCGCCGGCACACCGCAATTCCACTTCGGCCCGCTGGTCACACCCTACGATTAAACACTCACAAGCTCAAAGGGATCGCTCAATAGCCGACGTGGCTACTCGGCATCAGCTTTCTTCTTTGTCGCCTTTTTCTTAGCGGCTTTCTTTTTAGCAGCCTTCTTCTTCGTGGCTTTTTTCTTTGTCGCCTTCTTTTTCTTCGTCGTCACGCCCTTTTGAGCGGCTTTAATGGCGATCAGGTCGAGCGCTCGCTCGAGAGTGACCGCTTCGATTTCGAGATCCTTTGGCAGTGACGCGTAGATCTTGCCGTGTTTGACGTACGGTCCGTAACGACCTTCGTAAACGCCGATGACTTCTTCGTCATCCGGGTGTTTGCCGAGTTCGCGGATTGGCGGTGCTGGTCCGCGCGGTTTGACTTCGGCGAGAAGCTGAATTGCCGTGTCCATGTCGACGGTCAGCACGTCGTGGTCTTTGGTGAGTGACTTATAAACCTGCCGGCCATCTTTGCGAGTGGTCACGTACGGTCCGAAGCGTCCGAGCCCGGCGTTGACGACGTTGCCTGAGTCCGGATGCTGACCCAGCCGGCGCGGCAGCGCGAGATAGCTGATGGCCATGTCGAGTGTGACGTCTTCGGGTTCGACGTGTTTCGGGACGCTGCAGCGTTTTGGTTTGGGAGCGTCCTCGCCGTCGGGGTCTTCTCCGAGTTGCAGGTACGTGCCAAACGGGCCTTGCTTAACGTAAACCGGCTGCCCTTCTTCGGGGTGCATTCCGACGGACTGTGGTCCGGCTTTTTTGCGTTCGATCAGCTTTGTTGTCAGCTCGTCGGTGACGTCGGCCGGTGCGATTTCGGCGGGGAGCGACACGCTGATTGTCTCGCCGTCGTCCTGTTCGACCTGGACGTACGGACCGAACTTTCCGACTCGGATATCCGGCCCGACGTTCTCCAGTTTCAACGTGCAGGCGGTGCGTGGGTCGATGCCCTCTTCTTTGGTTTTAACCTGCTGATCGAGACCTTCTTCGCCTCGGTAGAATTTCGACAGATACGGCAAACGTTCGGCTTCACCGGACGCGACTTCGTCGAGCTGCTGCTCCATTTGGGCGGTGAATTTGTAGTCGACGAGCTGCGTGAAATGGGTCTCCAGCAACTGCGTGACGGCCATCGCGGTGAACGTTGGAACGAGCTGGCTGCCCTGCTTCACGACGTAACCACGGTCCTGAATCGTGCCGATGATACTGGCGTAGGTACTCGGTCGGCCGATGCCTTCGGCTTCGAGTTGTCTGACCAGTGTCGCTTCCGTGAACCTTGCTGGCGGTTTGGTTTCGTGGCTGAGTGATTCCAGTTTTTCGAGCTGCAGTTTCTCGGCTTCGGTCAGCGGCGGCAGCGCGCTTTCCTGGTCGTCGAGTGCCGCTTCTGGATCATCGACGCCTTCGACGTACGCTCGGAAGAAACCGGGGAAGACGACGTGTCGACCGGTCGCTCGAAATTCGGCTTCGTCGGCGGCGATGGTGACGGTCTGGAAGAGGAGTTTTGCGTCGGCCATCTGAGTGGCCATCGTGCGTTTCCAGATGAGCGAGTAAAGCCGGGCTTCCTGGCCAACCAGGCTGAGTTCTTCGGCGGTTTTCATCTCGGTGCCCGCAGGACGGATGGCTTCGTGAGCCTCCTGCGCACCTTTCGACTTATTCGTAAACGTACGCGGCGACGGGCTGAGGAAGTTTTCGCCATACCGAGTGCCGACACTCGACCGCGCGGCGTTAATCGCTTCGCTCGACAGCGTGACACTGTCGGTACGCATGTAAGTAATGTGGCCTTCTTCGTAGAGCCGCTGAGCCGCTTGCATCGTCGCGCGGGCGGTCATGTTCAACTTGCGGTTTGATTCCTGCTGAAGCGTGCTCGTCGTGAACGGCGGGTACGGCCGGCGCGTCTGCTCACGAGATTCGACGGAGGCCACGTTCCAGTCGGTTTTCTCGATGCGGTCTCGAAGTGC
>JBLFXD010000373.1:0-7006 GCA_047611045.1 Planctomycetaceae bacterium
CAATGTTGCGTCAACCGGCAGAGTTTCGTTGAGCCGCAACGGTTCGCTGTTTGTGTCGACCGGCTCGATCTCGGCGAATCGGGAGACGATTGCCTCGAAGTACTGATGCCGTGATTCGCTTCCGGTGTAGATTGTCCTTTCGGCTGTTGTTGAGCGGGCAATATATCGCAGATATGGGGACACCAGAGATGAATCATCCAATTGTGAAGAAGCTATTGAGAAACGAACTACTGATGTGGGGGCTAGGAGTTCTCGTGGTCGTGGCGCTGCCGGTGGGCGTTGTTGTCCTGGAAGCGACGTCGGGCTCTTCATCTTCGAAGAAAGCATCGAAGAGCAAGTCGACTGACAAATCGAAGAAGCGGACGGTTGCTTCGAAACCGAGGACAAAGCCCGTCGCCGTTGCTCAGGCTCAGCTCTTCGGTGAAGACTCTGCTGAGATCACTGACGGAGTGCTTGATCCCGAATCAGTCTTCGGAAGTGTGGCGTCTGACGATGTTCATCGTTCAGCCCTGCAAGGTTCCGTTGTTGCCACGACGGAAAGAAGCGGTGAGTTGACGGAAGTTTCCAGCGAAAACTTCGGCACGGGGATCCTCTATTTTGGAGGAGAGCCGGCGGGTGTGTCACACGAAGAAACGGTTGAAGTGGCCGCTTCTGAAGTTGTTGTCACGAGCTCGCCAGCGACGGATGAAGCCGTGAATACAACAGGGCTGACACTTCCTGCCGATGCTACTGAGGAGGCGGATCCAGACTTGATCGCGCTGCTGGCCGTCGGCGACCAGAAGGTTCCCAAGGCTGAAGGAAAAGTTTCAAAGACTGAAGACTCGCCTGAATCTTCGATCAAAGACGAAGAGAAGAACGAAGACACCCGCGAGCGTACTGAAGTCACTTTGCTGCGTCCGAAGGGCGAAGTCGTCAAGTCAATCGATGACGTTATCTTTCGATGTAAGACTCGGGAGAAACTGTTCCCTTTCGTGCTTGTTCGGTCGAGGCAGAAGTCGGCACCGTGGTGGGTGCAGAACGATACTTTGCGGCAAGGCACTTACGTGCGAGGGCGGGCGCAGTTTGGGAATCGTGCCACTCTGGACGGGTCTCGATTCTCAGTACTCGTCGCGTTTGTTGAGGACATCGAGGACGTGCCTGAGCCGGGGACTCAGATGGCCGAAATTCCAGAAGACATACTGATTTCGCAGGAACTTGAGTTCACACTGCGAAAGTAGTTCGACGTCAAAGAACGAGATTGACTGTTGCGAATCTGGAAGCCCGTCTGAAACTTCAGGCGGGCTTTTTCATCGTCAAAGAAACTCGCCGTCGCTCTTTGTCGACTGACTGAACCCAGACGGTCACGATGTCGCCGACCGAGACAACTTCGTGTGGGCTGCTGATGAATCGGTCGGCCATCTGGCTGACGTGAACCAGTCCCGTGTCCTTAAGTCCAATGTCGACAAAGGCGCCGAAGTCGACAACGTTCAAGACTGTCCCCTCAAGCTCCATGCCTGTTGCCAGGTCGTCGAGTTTCAGCACGCCGCTGCGAAAGATTGGTCCGGGCAGATCGGCTCGGGGGTCGCGACCCGGACGACGCAGTGCATCGATGATGTCTTTGAGAGTTGGCTGTCCAACGTCCAGTTCAGTCGCGAGTTGCTTGACGGAGACCTCAGCCAGTTTGCTACGCAGTGTCTCTTTTCTTTCGTCTGCTGCCTGGACATCGCTCGGCGACAGTGAAAGATTCTCCAGGACACGATGCGCGACCTGGTAGCTTTCCGGATGAATCCAGGTCTGATCGAGGGGTTCGGCTCCGTTGCTGATTTTGAGGAAGCCTGCCGCCTGGGTGAATGTTGACTTGCCGACACCGGCGACTTCCAACAGCTGTTTTCGGGTGGCGAACGGGCCATTCTTCTCTCGCCACTCAACCACTCTTTTTGCGACGAGCTGGCTGAAGCCGGACACGTACTTCAGCAGCGACGCGCTGGCGGTGTTCAGGTCGACGCCGACGAAGTTGACGCACGATTCAACAACCCCGTCCAGCGATTCTTTCATTTGACGCTGATTCATATCGTGTTGATACATTCCGACGCCGATGTGTTGGGCGTCGATCTTGACCAGCTCGCTGAGCGGGTCCTGCAGTCGGCGACCGATCGAAATCGTGCCCCGAATGGTGGCGTCGTAATCAGGGAATTCTTCGCGGGCGACCGGGCTTGCAGAATAGATGCTCGCTCCGGCTTCGTTCACGATGAGGTAGCGGCAGTCCGGACAGTGATCGGCGATGAGCTGCCCGACGAGTTCTTCAGTCTCGCGACAGGCCGTGCCGTTGCCGATGGCGATCAGGCCGCACGAGTACTTGTTGACCAGTTCCGCCAGTCGCTGAAGAGTGCCGTGTCGTTTGTCGGTTGAGCCGGTGACATAGACGACGTCGGTGTGCAGGCACTGACCGCGGTCGTCGAGAATCGCGATTTTGCAGCCAGTACGAAAGCCGGGATCGATCGCCAGTACGCCTTCTTTCTTGAGCGGAGGCTGGAGCAAAAGGCTTCGCAGGTTTCTGGCGAATACACCAATCGCGTGTTCTTCTGCCTGGTCCGTGATCTCGCGTCGGACTTCGCGTTCTATACTCGGGTGGATCAGGCGGTCGAGCGAATCCTGAACGCAGTCGTTCAGGAATTCTCGATGGACATGGCTGGCGAGGTCATACTCGCTTGAAATAACTCTCGCCGCGACGCTGCGGTCCCAGTCGAATTTGATCCGCAGGACCTCTTCTTTCTCGCCCCGATTCAAAGCCAGAGTTCGATGCGGCGGGACTTTCCAGACGGGCTCGCTGTAGTCGAAGTAGTTCTCGAACTCTTTCTGCTTCTCCTCGTTTTTCTTCGTCGGCGATACGGTGATCCTGCCAGTTCGCCAAGCGATTTTTCGAGAGCTGTCGCGGACGTTGACGTTCTCGCTGATGCGTTCGGCCAGAATGTCAGCGGCGCCTTTGAGGGCTTCGTCCTTTGTGGTGACGCCTTCATTCGGAATTGACGAAACGAACGCGGCGGCCGCTTTGGCGATGGGGATCGAGTCGGCTTCCCCTCGCATGATCATTTCGGCGAGCGGTTCAAGTCCTTTTTCACGGGCAGTTTCCGCACGCGATCGGCGTTTCGGTCGGTACGGCAGGTAGAGGTCGTCGAGACGTTTCAGTGTTTCGGCGGCTTCGATTTGAGAACGCAGTTCCGGGTTCAACTTACCTTGCGAGTCGATCTGTCGCAGAATCGTGTCGACCTTCTCTGCCAGCTGCCTTAAGAGTGTGACTCGTTTCTCGATCGCGCGAATCTGTTCTTCGTCGAGGTTGCCGGTTTGCTCTTTGCGGTAACGCGTGATGAACGGAACCGTGTTGTCGTCGTCCAGCAACGCGACCACATTCGCCACCTGTTGCTGGGTGAACGATAACTCTTTCGCGATGGGGGCCAGGTTGATGCCGCCGCCCGGTGATTCGATTACCGCGGTCATTCGGCTTCCTGCTCGAACGAGTGAGTCATGAAGAGCATCGTTTTGAAGTGGTGAGAGTTTGCCGACATATTCTGATGCTGCGAATGCAGATGTTGATTCGGGGCGAAGACTGTAACAATAGCAGAGTGCCAATCAAAAAGAGTGTGTCGAATTCGCCGATTACATTCAAAGGGAAGATTCCACAGTCGTCTCGTTTGAGGAGTTCGACTGGCGTCATGACCGCGCGCCGTTTTTAGAACTGCCTGATGAAATGCAAGTTCGACTTGGGGAGTGACACCGAGTCGTGCATAATCAACGGTTGATGTATTCATTGTTTGAAGTGACGGGAAGGGTGATGATCACACTGACTGGCAAATCGGTTCAACACTGCGATGGGATGACGCGTCGAGCGGCCGTCGTCGCCGGGGCTACTGGACTTGCGGGGCTTTCGCTGGTTGACGTGCTGCGCGCTGAGTCGGCCAGCGGTGCGGGCTCGTCCCGAAAGTCCGTGATCAACATTCATCTGGATGGAGGGCCTCCGCAGCTCGACACGATCGATATGAAAATGTCGGCACCGTCGGAGATTCGTGGCGAGTTCTTTCCGATTCAGACGGCGCTGCCAGGTTTTCAAATTTGCGAGCTGATGCCCCGTGTCGCGAGTATCGCCGATCGATTTGCCTTTATCAGATCACTGGTTGGCTCAGCCGGGCGGCATGACGGTTTTCAATGCCAGTCCGGGTTCCACTACAAAGATCTGGAGTCGATGGGCGGTCGGCCTGTGATGGGATCGGTCGTGTCGAAGCTGCAAGGCCGGGCAGACGACGATGCTCCGCCGTTCGTCGATCTGATGCTCGGTCGGCCTCTTGTTCGGAACAGTGCTCGGCCGGGGTTTCTGGGACCAACTCATAAGCCTTTTCGACCTGATATCTCGAGCATGTTTCATCGTGAGCTGGAAAAAGGCATGCAGGGCGAATTGAAACGCCTGGGTGCTGATCACTCCGTGAGTATGAAACTGAATGAGCAGTTGTCGCTTGCACGGCTTGAGAGTCGTGCAGGGCTACTCGGCGGGCTCGACCGAATTCGTCGGAAGGTCGACGCCAGCGGCATGATGGACGCGATGGACGCTTTTAATCAGCAGGCCGTGAGCATTTTGACGTCCGGTCGATTTGCCGATGCTCTTGATCTGGACCGGGAGGATCCTCGGACGCTGCGGCGGTACACCAGCCCGGCGAACCCGGACGCGTTTCAGTTCACGACGGCCGAAGGTGTCGAAGCGCCCCGAAAGTTTCTTCTGGCGCGAAGATTGATTGAAGCGGGAGTCCGTTGCGTCAGCGTGTCGATCAGCGACTTTGATACTCACTCCAGTAACTTTCCCAGGATGCGGGCTTTGTTACCGATCGTTGATCATGGCCTGCACGCTTTGGTGACGGACCTCGAAGAACGGGGCATGCTGGACGACGTTTCGATTGTCGTGTGGGGCGAGTTTGGCCGAACGCCTCGCATCGATCCGAAGACGGGCGGCCGCCATCACTGGCCGCGTGTTGGACCGGCGATTCTGGCAGGCGGCGGAATGCGAACTGGTCAGGTCATCGGATCGACGGACCGAACTGCAGGAACTGCGATTTCTCGGCCGGTGCACTACAAAGATGTCTTTGCGACATTGTTCGATCGGATCGGAATCGACGCTCGGAATACTACGATCAATGACCCCCAGGGACGGCCTCAATACCTGCTCGACGAAGGCGCGCCGTTGGCTGAGGTTGTTTGATGCGCTTGCTTGCCGAGTCGCTGTCTGCTGAACTGACGAGTTGCGCATTCGTTGCGGTATCCAGTCTGCTGTCGAGCCACGTCGTGTTTGCCACGTGGAGTGAGGCTCTTTTGCCGAGCCTGCTGGCGGCGATTGTTGGACTCGTCGTGTTTTGTTTGCTGTATGCTTCGAAGATTGTCGCCGGGCGGCGACACGTTGAGGAACTGGAACGGGCGTTGCGCGAGAAAGACAAAGCAGTGCAGGCTCTGGCCGAGAGTGAAGAGAGATTTCGCACACTTTGTGACCACGCACCCGTTGGCATTTTCGTCGACGACGGGACCGGCAACGGCGTTTATCACAATTCCAAGTGTTGTGAGATCACCGGGCTTTCCGTGGAAGAAGGGCATGGCGACGGCTGGCATCGTTCCATTCATCCGGATGATCGAGAGCGGGTCGTGAAACGCGTGTCGGAAGCCGTGGCCAGGCAGGAGCCGTATCAGGATTGCAATCGGTACGTTCATTCAGACGGGTCGCTTCGATGGGTGGAAGGAATCGCCGTCCCGGTCTTGGGGGCCGACGATGAACTGGTGGCTTATGTCGGCACACTTCTGGATGTGACTGCGCAACGGGAAGCTGCTGAGGCTCAGCAGGCAAGTGAGTCTCGTTACCGCGCGATCGTCAATGAACAATCGGACCTGATCGTTCGCTGGCAGACTGATGGTACTCTTGTTTTTGCGAATCAGGCGTGGTGCGATTTTCAAGGATGCTTGCCCGGTGAAGCGATCGGTATCGACTTCCTGTCAGTCGTCCCGGATCGACGGCGTGAAGAACTCCGCAATTGGGCATCAACTGTGACCGCCGATCAACCTGTGGTTTCTGGTGAATCGAATTTCGTCATGGCCAACGGGCGACAGTATTTTCAGCTTTGGACGGAGCACGGCATTTTCGATGACGATGGCAGGTTGATCGAGATTCAGAGCGTCGGACGGGACATTACGGCGGAGCGTGAGGCGGAAGAACAGTTCAGAGAACAACAAAGCCTGCTGGCTCATGTGTCGCGACTGTCGACGATGGGCGAGCTGGTTGCCGGAATCGCTCACGAAGTCAACCAGCCACTTTATTCAATCAAGAATTGTGCGCAGGCCCTGCAGAACGTCCTCGCCGATGAGCATCGAGGGAATCGCGAGTTGATGGTGCAGTGTGCCGATCAGATCAGCGATGCCTCTTCGCGAGCAGGAGAAATGATACGGCGAATGAGAAATTTTGTTCGGCGCGGCGAGACGGATCGCGAAGTTTGTGATTTGAACGAACTGGTCGAGGAATCTGTCCGGCTGGTCAGCTTCGAAGGTCGCCGCACCAAAGCGACCGTGAAAATTCAGCCAATTGATGAGTCGATTCTGGTCAGCGTCGACCGCGTACAGATTCAACAGGTTCTGGTGAATCTGTTGAAGAATGCTTTCGAGTCGATGGCGGCAACTGAGTGCGTGACTCGCCAGGTGGTGGCGAGTTGCAATGTCGTCGGAACGGTGGGGCGAATTTCGATCGTTGATTCCGGGGCTGGTATACCGGAAGAGTTTCAGGAAACCATTTTCGACGCGTTCGTCACAACGCGCAAAGAGGGCATGGGGATGGGGTTGGCGATCAGTCGCACGATTGTCGAAGGACATGATGGTCGAATCTGGTTGGAACAGGGGGGGAGGGCAGCGGAGCCGCCTTCCATCTGGAACTGCCACTGAACGACGCCACACAACGTGCTGCCGAAGCCGTTCGATTGGGCGAGGCTGACCAGGTTCCAGACACGTCTGA
>JBLFXD010000374.1:0-6990 GCA_047611045.1 Planctomycetaceae bacterium
GCTGCTGGTAGAAACTGCAGGCTGCGGACCTGGGCGATGTCCTGACCGCCGAACTGGTCGACGAGTTTGCTTTCGACGGCGTACACAAACGCAACTTGCCGGCCATCGGGAGCGGCACACAGGTAGTAGAACCAGTGCATCGGGACGTTGCGGGCGACTCCGGTGGCGGTGACTCGGTAGAGCCAGCGGCCGTCGGTTGTCGGAATCTGTTCCGCCTTTTCGATCTTGCGAAACTGACTTCCGAGCGCCGTCTGGATGTCCGATTGGAATTGCGGTTCCGCAGTGTGGCTCCCGGCAGCGGCTGGCGGAACGGGCGAGACGTTGCACTGTGCGATGAGACTTCCGTTTCGGAGATACCTCAGCACGGCGACGTCTTTCGTCTGATGAAAAACGTGCCAGTCGCGATCGCAGCCGAACGTCAGGTGCCAGGGACACGAAAACGCCAGTGCGAGCTGGTCGGCTTCCGGGGTGATCGGGATGGCGTCGATCGCCGAGTCCGTCAGGCCGCCCTTCACTCCGGAGATCTGCCGATCGACGTAGACCGTCGCGGTGACGTTCATGCCGGGGCTGACCGCTCCAACGGTTCGCTTTTCAGTCTGTGTGATCTTTGCCTGGCGAATGTGTCCGGCTTTGCGGTCCCAGGCGATCTGACCTTCGATCGTGATATTGGCAAAAGCTCCGAGTGTCGCGCCTTCGACGCCGCCGGAAACCTTGATGACGACGTACTGCGCGTCGATCTTGCTGACTTCGCATTTCAGGTCGGACTTCGAAACGGCTTCGATGCCGGTCAGCATGGGCAGGGTCCAGTAAGGAGGCTCCCACGACGACCCTTGTTCAATCGGCCTCGTCGGAAGCAGCGCGGCCAAAGCGAGAGTGTCGCCGGGCGACTTCAACAACTCGGTCGCCAGGTAGGACATGCGAGTGTCCGGCGACCAGACTCGGATACCAGTATTCGTTCCTTCGGCGACAATCTGCCGCGCGTTGCCAGGCAGCTGATTGACCGTTTTCTGCCCGTCGATGGTGATGTCGGCTTCGGCCAGCTGATAACGCCGCAACGCTCGAAAGGCGTCCGCATCCTGACCACCGGCCGGGAGACGACGTTCGAGGAAGCTGAACTTTCCATCGACGTTCAGCTTCAAGCCGGTCGGTTTTTTAGAAGCAGTCTTCTGGTCAGTCGCGGCTGTCGGTTGCGACGCCGTTTCAATCTGCCCGCTAACCTGTAGTCTGGCACGGACCGAAAAGACTCGTTGCTCGCTTGCGGGCTCGCTGACCGAAATCGGCTCGGCTGCCGTGCTGACGGCAGCGGTCGCAAGCAACGTCAGCACTGCGGCGATTGACACAACCGTGCGGCATCCTTGTCGATATTTCTTCACCAGCCGATCCATGGCGGGTTTCCTTCTCTGGTCACCTCGCCCCCTTGGGGGAGAGGTCGCGGTCTCAGCCGCGGGTGAGGGGGTTTGTGCGACTGAGTCTGGTTCCATTGGCCCTACTCATTCAAAACACGAACCCTCTCCCGGCCCTGAGAGGCCGACCTCTCCCAGAGGGAGAGGTGTCATGGAAGACGGGTGCCGAGCTGAGTGGAGATTTTGGCAGTCGCAGAACGCGGTAGCAGAGCCAAAATGGCGATTTCGGGCAAGATGAATCGCGTGTCCAACGACGGTGTGATTGCCGGAATCCTCTGGCTCGGTGAATCAGGAGAATGCCGCAAAGAGGCACAAAAGGCAGGGTTGATCAGGACTATCTCGCGTTTGTCGGAATCACGAGCAGATCATCTCGCTCCGCCTTAACTCTTTGCGATTTTTTGCGACTTCTTGCGGCGACCACTTCAAGGATACTCACCTTGACCGGTTACTCCTCTTCTTCCTGGCCGGACATGATTCTGAGGTAGCTGTGGTAGCGGGTTCGCGTGATCAACGCGTCGGAAACGGCCTGTTTGACTCGGCAGCCGGTTTCGTGGGTGTGCGAGCAATCGGGGAAGCGACACAGCGCGACGAACGGTCGAAACTCGACAAAATACCCTTCGACCTCTTCCGGCATGACGTCCCACAGGCCGAGCTGGCGGATGCCTGGCGTGTCGACGACCCAGCCGCCGGATTCCAGCGCGACCAGAATCGCTCGGCGAGTTGTGTGTCGACCCTTCTGAGTGAACTCGCTGATCGTCGCTGTTCGAGCTCCGAGTCCCGGCTGAATCGCGTTGAGGAGTGTCGACTTGCCGACGCCGCTCTGGCCTGCGAAAACCGACTGCCTGTCTTTGAGCAGGTTCCGCAGCAACGACATCCCGCCGCCGGTTTCGGCGCTGGTCAGCACGGTCTGGTAACCAAGCTGCCCGTACAGGCCAAGGATCGGCTGCAGCTCGACCGGGTCGATGAGGTCTGCTTTGTTAATACAGATCAGAGCGTCGGCGCGGCCTTTAGCCGCACTGATGATGAACCGGTCGATGAGGCTCGGCTTGAGCACCGGGTCGACCGCCGACATCACAATCACGATCTGATCAACGTTCGAGACGATGACATGCTCGTGCCGCTTGCTGCCTCGGGAGAGCGTACTGCGGCGGGCGTCGACTCGTTCGATGACGCCGTGTTCAACGTCCAGCTTTTGAAACAGGACGATGTCACCGGCGACCACCGCGTTGCGAGCGTCGCGTGACATCGTGCGGACGACTCGCCGAACGGTGCACTCGTACTTCTCGCCGTCGTCGTTCTGGACGACCGAGTTCAGGCCGGTCGCGCTGAGGACTCGCCCTTTCTGGCAGTTGGCCTCGTCGACCTCGATCGTCAACGCTCCGGATTCCTCGTCGGTGTCCTGAACGATGACCGTCCGCGATCGAGTCAAGTCGCCCTTGCCGGACAGCCTCTCTGCCGATGGCATGTCCTCAACGCGAGCGCCTTCGGCATCGTCCGCGTCGGAGATTCCGGATGCTTCGCGCGTCAGCTTGTTGTCGGTCCGCGACCGCTTGCCGCGATTCTTCCGGAACGAAACCCGTTGTTTCTGTTTGTTCTTACCGCGTTTCGCCACGAGCACTCCGAAGGGATGATTCAACCGCAGAGACGACTGGTTTGCCTGTATTTTGCAATCTTGATCCGACGGCTGCATACTAACCGGATTCCACGGACCCGCCGATGCTACAAAGTTCGCCGCCCGAAAATCCCGCGGCTGAGCTTTTCCCGCCCATAGTTGTCCGAACCGGACCACAGATACCCAACAGGAGTCACCATGACCACCGCATTTGATCGAATCGCCGAACTGAAGTCGTCCGAAGGCCCTCAGGCGGCGATCGACCTGCTGATCGAGACTCTGCTCGAAGAGAAGAATTATCACCGCGTTTTCGACGCGATGCTGATGAAAAAGAAGAACGAACTCGGCCTGCCGCTGCTGCACCCGACGTCGCTGGACGATGTCCCGGACGACCAGCGAGCCGACTTCGAAAAGTATTACGTGGACTCCGCTCGTGAAACCGGCACGCTGCTTCTTAAAGACGGGCAGCTCGGCGAAGCGTGGGTCTACTTCCGAACGATCCAGGAGCCCGAGCTGATTGCCGAAGCACTCGAAACGGCGACCCTGCCGGACGATTACGAAAAGTCTCAGGAGTTGATCAACATCGCTCTGTACGAAGGTGCGAACCCGGTCCGAGGTCTGCAGTTTCTGCTCCAGTCCAACGGGACGTGCAACACGATCACGGCGATGGACCAAGCGATTCAGGGGCTCGATGGTGACAATCGTCAGAAGGCGGCGGCCATGATTGTGCAGCATCTGTACGACGAGCTGAGCATGACGGTCAAATCGGAAGTCGAACGCCGCATGCCTCTGCCGCCGTCAGCGAAGGAGCCAACACTCCGCGAGCTGATCATGGGTCGCGAGTGGCTGTTCCAGGAAGGCAACTACCACATCGACGTTTCGCATCTGAACTCGGTCGTGCGGTTTGCCAGATTCCTCGATCCAGGCACGCCGGAACTCGAACAGGCCGCACAACTGGCCGAGTACGGCTGCAACCTCGACACGCAGTTTCAGTATCCGGGCGAGGCACCTTTCGAAGACTTCTACCCGTCGCACCAGCACTTTTTGAACGTGCTGCTCGGCCGCAACGTCGACGAGGCCATGGCGTACTTCCAGCAGAAGCTCGACGTCGAACCGGACGAACCGGACCAGCAACTGATCGCGTACGTGATGGTCGACCTGCTGGTCCGTTGCGAACGCATCGACCAAGCCATGGAAGTCGCCGAGAAACATCTGCGATTCCTCGACGGGGCATCATTCTCGTTCGCGGAACTCTGCACGAAGGCCGGCAAGCTCGACGCCTGGGCGGAAGCATCTAAAGCAAAAGGCGACCTCGTCGCCTTCACGGCCGCGATTGTTCAGAGCTCGTAGTCGGTTCGTCCGCCCAAAAGCTGATTACGCCGAAGGCGTTAGACAACATAGCCTGGGGTCAGCCGCGCAGCGGCGCCACCCCAGGGCTGCATATCGAGAGTTTTTCTTCACATGTAGCCTTCTCCGGTGTCCCGCCCGCCGCAAGAACACTCGTCGAACATCACAACCAGTCACCTGCGACGGGCGGGACACCGGAGAAGACGTTTGGGTGGAGCGATTGGAATTGTCTTATTACCTGGGGTGGCACTCAGCGGCTGCGCCGCTTCGTTGACCCCAGGCTATGTTGTTGAACGCCTTCGGCGTAGAGCTTGTTTCGGCCTGCGATCAGCCTGATCGTCATTTCTGAACGCAACTACGCAGCCCCTAAGTCGGCATCCCTCATGACCAACGTCAATCAGAACCGAGCCGCGTGGAACCGTCTGGCCGAAACCGGCAGCCAGTTCGCCAATGTCGCCACTGACGAGGAACTGAAGAATCCTCTGCAGACGCTCGAAACTCGCGGCTGGCTTCCTCCGAGCGTCACCGGACTGAACGTGCTATGCCTGGCCGGCGGAGGCGGGTGGCAATCGATTCTTTACGCCACGGCCGGAGCCAACGTTTCCGTCGTGGATCTCAGCCCGTCGATGCTCGCTCTGGATCAGCGCGAGGCGGAACGGCGCAGCCTGAAAGTCAATTGCGTCGAAACGTCAATGGACGACCTGTCGGAGTTCGGTGACGCGTACTTCGACATCGTGCACCAGCCGGTCAGCACGTGCTACGTCTCGGACATCGGCCGCGTTTACCGCGAGATCGCTCGCGTCTCCAAAGACAACGCCCTTTACATCAGCCAGCACAAGCAGCCGACGAGTCTGCAGATCGTTCGCCGGGACCATCACGACAACTACGTGCTCGGCATTCAGTATTACCACGAAGGCGCGCTGCCCGCGACGACCGACGTTTCCTATCGAGAGCCCGGCGCCGTCGAGTACATGCACCGCTGGGA
Source organism: Planctomycetaceae bacterium (assembly GCA_047611045.1). GTDB lineage: Bacteria > Planctomycetota > Planctomycetia > Planctomycetales > Planctomycetaceae > JABMPE01. The sequence goes on from JBLFXD010000374.1 coordinate 5,348, forward strand.
TCAGCTTGTCGGCGAGCTGTGCCGATCAGGATTCGTCCTGGAAGACTTGCGAGAACCCTACCGGGGCGACCCTCACGCCCAACCCGGTCACTTCCGCCACCGAGGCCGCTACATCGCCCCCTACGTCCGCCTCAAAGCCCGCCGCCAACCACGATCCGGCGAAATCGCCGAACAACCTGCAAGCCGAATCTGGACCCCGGGCACTTGACTTTCGGAGATGCGACTATAGCTGTGCTCTTGTAGTGTGTGCCTCGACGCACCACTCCGAAACAAAGTGCTGGCTGGTGCGTCAAGACACACCCTACTTTACTCCACGTTTGCATATTACTGAGGAAGCACGGGATGAAATGTAAATGCTCAGAATGTGGTCTCCTCACCGTCCGCGACGAGTACAACGACGAGCCATGCGAAGCAACCGAATTTACACGGAAGAAAGGTCAACACAAAAGCTCGAACGGAACGACCACAACAGCAAAAGTATTCTGCTATGCCGCCAGCTCGACATTTCCAGAGCAGCCGGGGCCAGGCCTCGGCAAAGGACAATGGGCGACCGACCACGTTCCGCCAGTTGTTACGACCATCGAACAGGAAATCGAGTGTATTCAGTTCTGCTCTTGGCGACCGGGAAAGTCACCAAAAGAACACGAAGAACTCATCACTATTAAGCAACTGACCTACGATGTGGAAAAGGCTGAGGAAGAATCGAGCGAGCGAGAGAACACTCGCCGCAAAGAAGACCAAGACTGGCAACAAAAAGTCGAAGCGGACATCGAACGTCGCCACAAAGAGGTGCAAACCTCAAGGCGGACCCAGTTGCTAGTTCAATTCTTATTTGCACTTCTGGCTTCCGTTGTGACACTGATTGGATCGAAGTTGCTGCCTATGCCGCAGGATTTTGATCAGTCGCCATCTTCTGAGTCTCACTCTAAAGACACCAATCCGTAAGTCCTTGTGACGGGTGGCCCGTCCAGAATGGGCGGGTCGCGCGGGTGGCACTGGTTGCTTGCCAACCAGTGCGGCGCAGCCGCAAGTGGTTTAATGAGTTGAAATTGCTTACCTCTTGTCGCTTCGCGACACAGATTGCAAGCAATCTGTGCCACCCCGAGATTCATCCTGGCCGCTGTGAAAGTCTGCGGCTGAGCGGTAAGTCTTCACGACCGATGGGTAGCCTTGATCGAAACTGTGAATGTCGACGGGTGGACCGTCCAGAATGGGCGGGTCGCGGAGTGCAGTAGCGTGGCTGCTTGCAGCCACGAGATTTCAGTTGTGGTTGCGAGCAACCACCCTGCTCTCACTCTGCGGCGCCGAGGCAGATGAGTTCTTTGAGGGTTCTTGCGTAGAGGCGGCCGTTGGAGAATGACAGGCTTGAGAGAGTCCAGGTTTCTCCGGCGGGGCCGAGGTCGCTGATGGCGACAAGGGCGTTTTCGTCGAGGGTTTCGGCGTTCCATTTCAGGACGTAGACCATGCCGAGCATTGTGGGCATGTAGATGTTTTCTCCCACGACGATTGGGCTCGCTGCGGAGACGTGTCCCCAGCCGCTGCCTGCGTTTCGTTTGTCCTGCGTGGCGACAAAGCCGTCGGCGTTTTTCATGTCGTTCTTGAGCGGCTGCGACCAGCGGACTTCGTCGTCGGCACCGGCACGG
>JBLFXD010000375.1:0-6967 GCA_047611045.1 Planctomycetaceae bacterium
CGGCAAGTACCGGATCCGGGATCGCGAGTACGGCACCGTCGCCGGGTTGCCGAGGTTCCTGGACATGGGCCAGTGCAACGATGCCTACGGAGCGGTTCAAGTCGCTCTGGCATTGTCGAAAGCCTTCGACTGCGGCGTGAACGACCTACCGCTGGAAATCGTGCTGTCGTGGTTCGAGCAGAAGGCGGTAGCAGTTCTCCTCAGCCTGTTCGCTCTCGACGTGAAGGGAATTCGGCTGGGACCCGTTCCGCCTGCGTTTGTTTCGCCAAACGTGTTCGCGATTCTGCAGGAGAAGTTCGACCTGAAACTCATCGAGTCCGAACCGCCGGCTGAACTGGTTCAGCTGAGTGTCTGATCGGTGTCTGTCTGACCGTCTTGATGATACGTTCCGGAATCCCGAGTTTCGTGGACGCTCGTCATCGAGGCGGTTTCTTCTTTTGATTCACGGGATATCGACGAGCACCTCATGCAGCACATTGATGAAGCACAATTGGAATCCGATCCGCAGTATCGGTACGAGTACCTGGCCGAGTTCATTGGCTTCGGCCCTGACGATGTGAAGCTGATTCAGGCCGGTGCTCCGCACATTGGCCCGCGCATCGGCCAACTTGTCGAGAAGACCTACGAAAAGCTCTTGAGTTATGACGCGACGGCTCGTCATTTTCTGCCGAAGCAGCACGGCTTCGAAGGAGAGACACCGGTCGACCTCGCGGACCTGAGCGTGTCGCATCCGGAGATCCAGTTTCGCAAAGATCATCTCAATCGCTACTTCCTTGCGCTGATCGGTCGAGCGTACGACGCAAAGATGGTTCAGTACCTCGACATGGTCGGGAGGATTCACACGACAAAATCCGGCAACAGCGAGATCAGCATTCCGCTGATCCAGATGAACGCGCTGATGGGTCTTCTGTCGGACGTTCTGGCTGAGGCTCTGATTGAATCCCCAATGGATCCCGCGATGACGTTGAAATCGATTCGAGCCTTCAACAAGCTGATGTGGATTCAAAACGATTTCGTCAGCCGGCACTACGTAACTGAACAATCCGTTTGACTGAGGCATCGTATGACCGTTGTTGGCGTTCCACGCGAAGTTAAGCAGGACGAATACCGAGTTGCCATGTTGCCGGTTGGCGTTGAGGAACTGACTCGCCGAGGGCATCGGGTCGTCGTTCAGACGGGAGCCGGCACCGGCAGCGGAATCCCCGACGAGGCTTATGCAGAGCAAGGGGCGGAGATTGTTCCCGACGCGGCGGCGGTGTTCGATCAGGCCGATCTGATTGTCAAGGTGAAGGAGCCGCAGCCTGCGGGGTGGCCACTGCTCAAGCCCAGACAGGTCGTCTTCACATATTTCCACTTTGCGGCCAGCGAGCAACTGACTCGCGGTGTTTTGGAAACCGGTGCTACAGCCGTCGCGTACGAAACGTTGCGTGGACGGAAAGGAGACCTGCCACTGCTGACGCCGATGAGCGAAGTCGCGGGACGGATGAGCGTTCAGGAAGGGGCAAAATATTTGGAGCGACCGCAGGAAGGACGCGGGATTCTGCTGGGAGGAGTTCCCGGAGTTTTGCCGGCTCACATCGTCGTTCTGGGCGGAGGAGTCGTTGGTAAGAACGCGGCTCAGATTGCGGCCGGCTTTCAGGCGGACGTGGCTATCCTCGACATCAACGTGGATCGGCTGCGGTATCTCGAAGACATCATGCCGGCAAACGTCAACACGCTCTTCAGCGATCGACACACCATTCGAGAGCAGTTGCAGATGGCGGACCTGGTCATCGGAGCGGTCTTGATTGAGGGCGCGAAGGCTCCGCTGCTGATCACTCGTGACGATCTGTCGTTGATGAAGGCCGGAGCCGTGCTGATCGACGTGTGCATTGATCAGGGCGGTTGCGCGGAAACCAGCCGCTCGACGACGCACTCCGAACCGACGTACGTCGTCGACGAAGTTGTGCACTACTGCGTGACGAATATGCCCGGCGCCGTCGGTCGCACGAGCACCTACGCGTTGTGCAACGTCACGCTTCCCTACGTGCTGCGGATCGCTGAGCAGGGTCTTGCGGGAGCTGCCCCGGGAATCGCCCGCGCAGTCAACATGCACGATGGTAAGATCACGAACGAAGCGGTCGCAGAAACCTTCGGTCTGGCGTGCGTTCCGTTTCAGTAATCGCCAGCAGCTGGTTATCAGCCTTCAACCGCGACCGCTGACGGATCGAAAGATTGTTCGTGGGCACACGCCGGATGAACGGTCAGCACCGGGCACTTTGCCTTACGGACGATGCGTTCGGAGACGCTGCCGAACAACCGAGAAAATCTTGCCTTTGTGGTCGTTCGCTATTCGGCTCGCGTGCTACATATAGGGGTAATCCCACATCGCGTCCGTGTTCGACGCGTCGCCGGTTATTGCGACCCAGACGCCAAGTGCCATCAGGCCAACGATCAACAGCACAGCAACGACGGCGGAGATGCGATCCTTCCGCAGTTGTCCGCGTTCTTCGGCACTGGGTTTGACAGTAATCGGAACTTTGAGCGTCTCGACTGGACGTTTCACCGGACGCGATTTCGATCGAGTTCCCGGAGGAGGTGTCGCCATGGCAACCATCGCTCTGCTCCCTTGATGTCAGTGTTTTTGAGTCTGACGTTCGTTCTCACAACATCGGATGAAGGAGCAATCGCCATACCATTTCTCTGGTGTGAATGCCCGGCCCGTGTTTGCACAGATGGTTGTGTGATGCATCACGCAACGGCCATCCGGCAACCTGTGCGAACTCGCCCGCTCGGCACGCGATCGTGCGTATTCGCACAGACAAGGCAGTCTCTGTCTCGTTGGTTCACGAGTGCAATTCCATGTCCGGACTCTTGCGCTGGGGCAGGGCTCACGTGATTTGCATGACCGAGTCAGGATGCCGGAGTGTTTTGGCATCAGTGTTGCTTCGATTGGCAATCGAACTTCGGCGCTACGCCGGCAGTCTCTTCGTCTTTCCTACTGGAGCACGTCATGCCACGGAGTGTGGTGTTGATTCTGATATTGCTTGCGCCCCCTGCGATTCTTCTGTTGGGCGGACTGCGCAGAGAAAGCGTCGCGCCTACGCCGCTTGAGAAACTTAAGGCGTGCTACGAGAAGAAGCACGTTCCGACCGCCGATCACGCAAAGTTTCCCGCTCTTCAACGCGAGTTTTCGTCAACTCAGGACGTGATGCAGGCGTGCATCTCTTGGCACACGGAACGTGGCCACGAAGTCATGGCGTCCTCGCACTTCCGTGCTAGAAAGGACTGAGTGATGAAGCGCTTCCAGAACATCCTCGTAAATGTTGATACGCGGTTTGAGGAGCATCCCGCTCTGCAATGGGCTGTCCGGCTGGCTGAGCATAATCAGGCGAAAGTGAAACTCGTGGATGTCATACCGGACCTGTCATGGATCGCGCGACTCGCGATGCCGGATGCTGAACATACAAAGCAGGTTCTGGCGGATGACAAACGCCGGAAGCTTGAGTCACTTGCCGCGTCGCTCCGTGAGCAAGGCGTCGATGTCACCACCACTGTCCTCTCTGGAAAGACGTCCTTCGCGATCATGCATGAGGTCTTGAAATCTGGTCACGATCTGGTGCTGCGCGTGACCAAAGGCTCGCATAGCCAAAAGAGGGGATTCTTTGGCACGACAAGCATGCGTCTGCTCCGGAAGTGCCCTTGTGCCGTCTGCCTCGTTCGGCCGGACGTGCCACCTCGATTCAACCGAATCCTGTCTGCGATCGAAGCGGCCCCTCACGACCTCGGGCACAGCAGAATGAACAAGACCATCATGGAGTTGGGGATGTCCATCGCTGAGTACGAGAAGGGCCAGCTTCATGTCGTTCACGCCTGGGACGTATTCGCGGCGAGTGTGTTGAAGTCCCGACTTAAGCCCGGTGAGTTCGAGAGAATACAGCAGAAGGCGGAGGCGGAAGTAGCGGTGGCGTTAGACAACGTATTGTCACCCTATCAACTGAGTCACCAATCCGACCGTGTTCACTTACTCGATGACCCGATGGGGGCCGGACATGCGATTTCGGAATTGACGAAGCAGCAGAACATCGACCTGGTTGTAATGGGGACCATCGCTCGAACCGGCGTGGCAGGGACCTTGATGGGCAACACCGCCGAGCGTGTGCTTGATCAAATCGAATGCGCCGTTCTGACAATCAAACCAGACGAATTCATTTCGCCCGTGACCCTGCCTGAAGTCCGTGACCGAGAGATTAGACAACCGTGAAGCATCTCAAGAACGGATCCGAGACATACGTAAAGATGCCGAAAAGGGGTTGGAAATGGCCACCTATAGCTGTGCGGATTCTCAGACAATGTGGATTCGAGCGAGTCTCGAATCTAACCGGCGGAGCAACACTTCGCCGCCAGATTGTCGGGACACAAAACCGCGACATTCGCTGACATACTTGCAATCAAACACCCAGACGCGGAGCGACACATGACTCGACACGACATTCACTGCCGTTATTTCTCACAGGAAGACCTGCTTGGGGCGGGCTGCCTCGATCTTCGCATGGCGATGGATGCCTCGGAGTAGGCCATGATCGCATTCGAGGCGGGCGATTTTTGTTTCCTGAGAAGATCGTGCAAATCTTTAACGACGACACTCAGGAACGCATTAACTGCCTGCCCGCCACGTTCACTGGCCGGAAGATTTGCGGAGTGAAGTGGGTCTCCGTCTTCCCCCTGAATCCAGTGAATCACGGGATTCAGAATCTTTCGGCAGTCATCATCCTTTCCGAAATCGAGCACGGATTCCCAATCGCGTTCATGGAAGGCACGTTGTGCTCCAACGTTCGGCCTGGCGAATGTCGACGTAGCGATCGCGATTGCCATGTTTGAACGAGCCCGCGAAGCCGGGCTTGGCCAGGACCTGCAGATCCAGCACGAAATGATCTTCGAGCATGTGCGCCTCAATGACTGGGTGCGGATGTAGATTGTTGGCGTCGTCCAACCGTCAAAGAACCACGTTTGCCAGTCAGCAGAAGCAGCTTATTCGTCGGCATTCTTCGGATGCACGGTCAGTACCGGGCACTTTGCCTTGCGGACGATGCGTTCGGCGACGCTGCCGATCAGCAGGTGACTGAGTGCGCCTCGACCGTGCGTGCCCATGACGATCAGATCGCAGCCGTGTTCGATGGCGAAATCGAGGATGCCTGACACGGGGTGTCCGTGCTTCCATTTTCGATGAATTGTCACTCCGGGCGCATCCTCAGCGACGACCCATTCGGCCAGAGCCACGTCGCTGAATTCTTCGAATTCCTTCGGCTCAGGCATGTAGCCGCCGAGTGCCGGGACATAGACCACTGGATCTTCAATCACGTGAAACAGGGTGATCGTTGCCCCGCAAGCGCGAGCAAGCCCCAGAGCGTAGTCGGTGGCCTCTCGCGCTGGTCCGCTGAAATCCGTGGGCACGAGAATGTGATTGATCTTCATGGCTTCGTCTCCGGTTCAAACGGAACGGGGGCTTTGATTGTTCGCCGATATTGAGTCTTTGCCGTGGATCAATGGTCGAACGACGCAATGATCCGACGAGCGTGGTCAGCGTCCTTGGCCCGCGTCAGCAGCGTGATGCTCAGCACTCCGGACAGGCCGGCCTGATTCTCACCCTCGATCCAGCAACTGATCCCTTCGCGCTGCAGAGCAGCTTTGATGATCTCGGCCACGTTCGGATCAGTGACGGAGTAGACCTCGACCAATTGCATGGCTGCCGATGGTTCAGGGTGCGTTTCAGAAGTGGAAGTCGTCATTTCAGTGTCCCCCGTGAGCGGAGTGAATGATTACGCGACACCTTGACGGGCGTCGCCTTTCGGAAGATGGAAAAGCAAACCGCGTACCGTCGCCCGCCGCGACGACACTGGACGCGATCAGCCGACAATAATCAGGCCTGCAACCGCGATTTCCAGAAAGGATGCGGCATACGCAGCTGACAACTCGATACAGACGCCGCCGCCTCGCCATAAGGCCGAGCGACGACGAGGGGCCATATCCGCACACTTCGCCCGCATTGTCACAGAGACTGAGATCAGCGACTCCGGAACGCGACTACACGAGTAACAATACCTGGTCAGTCAAGGTCGCCGGGTTCGGTATCGATCTGTGGTGCCGGGTATTGAGGGTTCATGGTTCTCAGCGTGTCGACAATCACGCGGGTGATGGCGAGGTTGCGGTACCACTTCTGGTCGGCGGGGATTACGAACCAGGGAGCCCACTCAGTGTTGCATCGTGAGAGAACATCCTCGAACGCCGGCACGTAGCGATCCCAGTGGCGACGTTTGACGAGGTCCTGCTCTGAGAACTTCCAGCGTTTATCAGGGTTCGACAGACGCTCGTTAAACCGTTCCTCTTGCTCGTCTTTCGAAATGTGCAGAAAGAACTTGAGGATCGTCGTGCCGCTGTCACTGAGGTGTCGCTCGAAGTTGTTGATATGTTCAAACCGCTGCTGCCAGACGTCTTCCAGAACGATGTCTTCGACGCGGACGACGAGCACGTCTTCGTAATGCGAGCGGTTGAAAACGCCCATCATTCCCGTCTGCGGAACGGACTGATGAATACGCCACAGAAAGTCATGAGCAAGTTCAACTTCAGACGGTTGCTTGAACGAGGTGACACGAACGCCCTGCGGATTGACTCCGTGGAAGACGTGTCGAATCGTGCCATCCTTGCCGCCGGCGTCCATCGCCTGCAGAACGATCAGCAGCTTACGTTTCCCCTCCGCGTAAAGACGACGTTGGAGTTCGATCAGCTCGTCGCGAAGTTCGACAAACTCAGCCTCGGCAGCTTTTCGATCGTCACAGAAATCACGACCTCGCGTGCTGCAGTCTTCAAGGCAGACCGAGCTGCCGAGCTTCACGCGGTGAAGATCGTCGTTTGACTTCTTCCCGGTACTTTTTGACATAAATTACTCCAGGCTGATAGGTACCGTCACGACGGAATCAAACATCCGTCA
>JBLFXD010000376.1:0-6959 GCA_047611045.1 Planctomycetaceae bacterium
CGAGAAGATCTGCAAGGCGGGATTCGTGCGTGCCCGCGTCGATGGTGAAATCGTCGACGCCGGAGACCCGCCGGATTTGCCGCGCGGTGACAGCCACACAATTGAAGCCGTCGTCGACAGAATTATCGTCAAGGAAGGCATCGAAGAACGACTGCGAGAGTCCGTCGAACTCTCGTTGAAACACGGCGATGGATCTTGCCTCGTTTGCGAACACACCGATGACGGCTGGGACGATCAACTCTTCAGCAGCCGATACTGCTGCCCCGATTGCGGGACAAGTTTCCCGCCCCTGGAACCACGCTCGTTCAGTTTCAACAGTCCGTACGGCGCATGTCCGGCGTGCCGTGGCCTCGGTCGCAAAGTTCCGCCGGAAGTTCAGGCGAAGCCCAACAGGTTGCGTGCCGAGTTAACCCGGCAACCACTTTGCGACGACTGTCAAGGAGCACGACTCGCACCGGTTTCGCGAGCGGTCACGTTCGCCGGAACGAAGCTTCACGAACTGACAGCGATGACGGTTGGCCAGGCCGCAGAGTTTGTTCGGACGATCAAATTAAACATCGCCCCCGAGGCAGCTCAAGCCGCGCAGAGCATCCTTCCCGAAGTCGCCTCGCGCCTCGACTTCCTGCTTCGAGTCGGCGTCGATTATTTAACACTCGACCGACCAACTCCGACGCTGTCCGGCGGAGAGTTTCAGCGAGCACGGCTCGCCAGCAGCCTCGGTTCCGGACTGATCGGCATCTGCTATGTCCTTGATGAACCAACGATCGGGCTGCATTCCCGCGACACGAGCCGCATGATCGAGGTCCTGAAAGATCTGCGAGACCGCGGCAACAGTGTCCTGGTCGTCGAGCACGACGTTGACTTGATGCGAGCTTCGGAGTGGCTGGTCGATCTCGGTCCTGGAGCCGGCAAGGAAGGCGGAACGCTCATCTGGTCGGGGCCGTCTGACGAGATCACTGGCGATTCTCCGACGGCGGCCGCTTTGTCGACGACAGGAACAACGGCGATGCTCGACGCCGGGGATCACGACGAAGCGGCGACGGCTCGAAAAACAATCGCAGACTTTGAACAGCGGTTACGGCTCGAAGGAGCGAGTCGACACAACCTTAAAGACGTCACCGTTGATATCCCGCTTGGTGTGCTGACAGTAGTGACAGGAGTCAGCGGTTGCGGAAAGTCCTCGTTGATTACTCACTCGCTGATTCACGCCGCACGGCACGCCATCGACGAGTTCTGGCGAGGTCCACGGCAAACTTCGGAAGACTCAATTCGACCGCCCACCGACCTGACACAACTCGACATCGCCTGCCGAAGCATTTCCGGAACTGAGCACGTCGATCGCCTGGTCGTCGTCGATCAATCGCCGATCGGTCGATCCGGTCGTTCAAACCCGGCGACGCATACCGGCATGTGGGATGAGATTCGCAAAGTGTTCGCAAAAACTCGCGACGCCCGTGTGCGAGGCTTTAAAGCCAGACGTTTCAGCTTCAATGCGAAAGATGGTCGCTGCCCGAAATGCGAAGGACGCGGAACTCAGCGGATCGAAATGAACTTCCTCCCGGATGTGCACATCGAGTGCTCCGATTGTCGCGGCTCACGATTTAACAGCCAGACCCTTACTGTGAAGTATCGAGGAGCCAGCGTCGGCGACGTTCTGCGAATGCGCATCGACGAAGCTCGTGAATTCTTCAAGGATTTTCCGAAGCTGAAGTCAACGCTCGAGGTCATGTGCAACGTTGGGCTCGGGTATCTGGAACTCGGCCAGTCCGCTCTGACACTCTCCGGCGGTGAAGCTCAGCGGATCAAACTGGCGGCAGAACTCGGCAAAGGCGGCGAACAGAAAGTTTTGTACGTTCTCGACGAGCCCACAACCGGACTGCATCCTGCCGACGTCGCCCGCCTGATCGTCCTCTTCCGACGATTGATCGAACAGGGCAACAGTGTGCTGGTTATTGAACATCACCTCGACGTCATCGCCGCCGCCGACTGGATCATCGACCTCGGCCCCGAAGGCGGAGAAGCCGGCGGAGAAATCATCGCCACCGGTTCACCACACCATCTAATTGCACTCTCAGGTGGCGGACACACGGCGACGGCGCTGCAGGCTTACGCAGCGCCGAATATGCCGTAGGCTGGGACGCGTCCCAGCTTGCCACAATTTTTGGGTCTCGCCCCAGCCTGCGCAATTGGTCAGTTTTTGTTGTTGCTTCGCTGGCGACGAAGTACTCCGTTTTCTTCGACGAGCTCGCCTTGAGTAATCAGCGATTCGATTTCCTCTTCAATCCTCTCTCGAAGCTGCCGGCTGGTCGAACGGAATCCGAGCATGCGGCCAATTGCTCTCGCGGTTTCCTCAGAGGTTGCTGACACATGATGTTCGACGAATTCGCAAATTCCCGATTGCAGTTCGCGAGGAGGCAGCATCTCAGGCTTTTTTAAACCGGAAGATTCCACCTGATCGCGATTTCGCAGGGGGAACTCCGTTTGTTCAGTGTACCAGTAGAAATCCTCTTCGGAGCGGATTGCCCCTGAGTTTTCCGTGTACGTGATTGCCTCGTGAACAGCGTCTGAGATCCGTCGGCCGCTTCGAGAGAGCCCCCACAATGTTGTGATCCGTCGTGTAATTTCATTTTCGTGGACCGGCCCTTCAACACGGACGACTCTCACTACGACCTTGCTGAGTTCTTCTGCAGAAAGCGTGTGAACCTCTTCAGACATCATCTCAGGGTGGAACGCGGCCTCTTCGTAGTCCGGGCACTCAGTACGTTTATCCGTGGCTTCGTCGTCACGTGCTGAATCCCGTTCGATGCCGTTTTCAGCCGTGTCGGCGGTGACCTCGCCCCCGCTACGATTATCGTCAGGGCGATCCTCGTTCGTCGGTGTAGTGTCGGCACGATTGCACAGCAGTTGCTCCTCGATGGCAGCTGCGAGTTTTCCCAACTGATTATCCCGACTCTGAAACCAATCCGTGCTCCAGATTCGGTGCAACGCCCAACCGTGATTTTCGAGCACCGCCTGTCGCAGCCGGTCCCGGTCTCTCGCCCACCTCGCTGAATGGTAAGTCGCCCCGTCGCATTCAACGCCGAGGAGATACCGACCAGGGCAATCCGGATCGACGATGGCGAGATCGATAAAGAAACCGGCCATGCCAACCTGCTGATCGACTTCGTAACCCAATGACCGGATTGCGTTCGCGACGTCTATTTCAAAGTCCGAATCAAAGTCTCGACCAGTTACTTCGGCAGTCTCCATTAATCCCGTCTTTGCAAAGTGCAGAAACGTCTTGAGCGACTTAACTCCAAGTGCAGAAGTTCGACGCAGGTCCACGTCGTCAGCCGTGATCGAGCTGAAGACGACGCACCGTTCACGAGCACGCGTGATCAACACGTTCAGCCGTCGCTCGCCGCCTTCGCGATTTAGCGGGCCGAAGTTCATTGAAAAATAGCCATCGGCGTCGCGACCGTAACCGACTGAAATGAAGATAACGTCCCGCTCGTCTCCTTGAATATTTTCAAGGTTCTTGACGAACCACGGTTCTCCGGAAGCCGTTGAGAAAAAGTCCTCCGTCTCAGGATGATCGCGGCGCAGCAGTTCGAGTTCGTCCAGGATCGCGTCACGCTGTGCGACCGAAAACGTACCGACCCCCAGAGTCAGTCGGGGTGTACAGCGAGCGTGCTCGACCATTGCTTCAGCAACCGCTTTCGCCTCCAGGCGGTTGGTACGTGACTTGCCGCGGTCAAAGACTCCATCCGTTATGTGCCGAAACTGAAGTCCCCGAGTGCCGCCATCTCGCTCAGCGCTGGGAATCACGAACAGCCGGTCCTGATAGAATTCACGATTCGATACGGCGATCAACGAGTGGTGGCGACTTCGGTAGTGCCATTGCAACATTCGTTGCGGAAAATTTCTCGCCACACAAAGATCAAGAATGCTTTCGACGTCCGCCGCCGACGTCGTTTCGTCGTCTTCCTCAGGATCGTCATCGTCGCTGCCGGACATTCGGTCGAAGAACGAAGTCGGAGGCAACTGACGGTTGTCACCGACGACGACTGACTGCCGGGATCGCATCACGGCGCCGAAGGCTTCGACGGGGCGAACCTGGCTGGCCTCATCAATGACAAGCAGATCGAATTCCAGGACGCCGGGCTCGATGAATTGAGCGATCGAAATCGGACTCATCATGAAGACCGGTTTGATGGCTTGAACCGCGTGCCCGGCGTCGGTCAACAGCCGCCGGATTTGCTTGTGACGTCGCTTCTTGCGAATCTCACCGCGGATGATTCCAACGGAGCCGTAATCGCTTCCGGCAGGTATTCCTGCAAAGTGGGCAGAAGCAGTTTCATGACGAGCCAGTTCGATGCGCCGTTGATCCAGCTCGCGAAACTCGTCGACGATCCGTGAATGAGTGACCCCGTCGAACTCAGCGATCGTGTCGAGCTGAGCGTAGGCCAGTTTCATGGCGGCCTCACTGAAGATCAGCGTCAGCCGATCCATCGCGTCAGGGCCAATCGTCCCGGCATCAATTTCGGGCAGCAATGGCTCCAGACCTGCACCAATCAGATCTGCTCGTCGTCGCTGCAGGATGACCCAGCGATTGAGTTGCCCGATGGCACCGAGCCATTCGACGAACTGAGAGTCGAGCACCGTCAGTGGAACGTCCGAAAGCGTTTCAACATCGAACGCCGCAGGCACGCGCAACTCGAGCAGATTACCCAAATTCGTCAGTTCATTAATGGCGGGCTGCAACACGCCTCGCAACAGGAGAAAGGCTGACTCCGTATGAGCCGTGTCAGACCAATTGCTAATCGCTCTGCGAAAGCTGTCCGGCAAGTCGTTTTGAGAACAATCCAGATTCCAGTCAACAATCGCCTGCACCTGGTCCCAGTCCGAATCAACGTCCTTCCAGAATTCTCCAAACGCCTGAGAGGCAACTGCATGAAGTTCTCCGTTCTTTCCGAGTTCCTGATCAAGCTGCTGCCAGCGAAAGAGCGAGTCCAGAATCTGAAGCTGGTCCTTCAGTAATTTCGGTGGCGGCTCGCGCAGCAGGCCTTTCAGGTTTCGACTGGCTTCCCGCCATCGACCACTGAACCACCGGAAGAATGAATCTCCATGTGCTGCGAGATCCGTTCGCGTCTGCACGACGTCAATCTGCCAGGCGGTCGGTGCCAGGACACCTTCAAGTTCGTCCCTGCAACTTTTCCATTCTCTGCCCAGTGTTGCGATTTTGCTGATTTCGTTTTGCTTCGACTCCCAGACTGGATTGCCGAACGCACTTCGGTCCATCGGCGGAATGCTTTGAAGCTTCGACGCGAACAGAGCCAGTCGCTGTGTCGAGTTGAACGATGCTGACTCATCGTCCCACGAAATTTGCAGAGAATCAGCAAGAACTTTGCCGTGCTGCTGAATCGAGTTCAGCGCGGACTTGAGTTTCCGAATATCACGTTCGATCTGTTGAACATCCGCCGGCAGAAAAGGCGTTTGCCGTTGCACACCTCGCCAGGCGTGAGTCGCTGGAGGGCCGAGTTCGGTGACGTGTTCCAGGATGTCGGTGAGAATCGCCTGTTTCTCTTCGAGTGTCGATGTCGACCAGTCTTGGATCCCGGCGGGAATCGATTCAAAGCGGCGCGTGCCACTTGCCTCGAGCCGCGACAGCGTCCCGATCAGTTGAAATGGTGTCTGCTGGGAAGGACTCACCGGCGAGTGAAGTTGATGGACGTAAGCATTGAGTCGACCGCGAACCCGTTCGAGATCGGCTGAGGATTTCTCAATGTCTTTGTTGGCGGGCCGTCCCAGTTGCAGCGTTCTCTCAAGTTCGTCCAGGACGGCTCGACGATTCGCCTTATGACTGTGCAGTTCGAGGCAAAGGTCTCCCAGTCCGATGCGGTCCAGTCGAGACTTCACGACTTCCAAAGCCGCCATTTTCTCCGCAACGAACAGAACTGTTTTTCCATCTTTAACAGCGGCAGCGATGAGGTTCGTAATTGTCTGCGATTTGCCCGTTCCCGGCGGCCCCTGGATGACCAGATTCCTTCCATGCCTCACTTCTTCAATAGCCGCAGCCTGCGAACTGTCCGCATCCATGATGTGCGTGAGGTCGCGGGCGTTGATTCGGTCGTCGAGTTTTTCATGCTCACCGATCAACGGCGACATGAACTCCGTTTCCTCCCCCAGCAGCCCTCGAAGTCCCAGATGTTTCTGCGGTCCTTTTCCCTCAGGCCAGTTCTCGGGATTTAGATCGCGAAACATCAGAAACTTCGCGAACGAGAAAAACCATACAGTCATCCTGTCTCGATGCAGTCGCCAGCGCGGCTGCCCCTCAACAACTTTCTGTACGGCGTCGAAGTATTCCTGCGGTGACAGATCATCCACTTCCGGGACGTCTGGAAGCTGCAGACCGAATTCCGCTTTGAGTTTCTCCTGCAAAGACAGATTCGTCGTCAGGTCGTCGTCCAACATGCGGAGTCGAAATTTCGCATTGACCGTCCGGCGATGAAGCTCGACCGGAATCAGCAGCAGCGGTGCGTACCGAGGCTTGTCAGACGACGGCGACTCGTACCATTCGAGGAACCCCATCGCCAGGTAAAGACTGTTGACGCCCTGTTCCTCGTAAAAACCCCTCGCATCATAAAACAGCCGCAACAACTTCTTCTGAAGCTTCTCATCGTCGAGCGTCGTTTGCAGATTCTTATCGAGATGCCGATCGGCGATTTCGTCGTCTTCATCCTCAATCGGTTGGGCAAAATGAACGGCATCCTCAGCGTCAAGGGCATCCGGGACAGCTGTCTGAGCATCTGAAGGTGCGGCTTGGCCTTCCTTCCGCTCCGCGTCGTCGTCGCCGGTATTTACTGCAGTTTCGGTTTGCTCGTCAGCTTCGGATGGCTCTTCTGACAGAAAAGCCATCTCGCGGCGTTCCTGCACGACGATCCGAAAGATCTCTGAAGACAGTTCATCAGTGATGTCCA
>JBLFXD010000377.1:0-6934 GCA_047611045.1 Planctomycetaceae bacterium
TCCAAACCCGTCATTCCTCTGACGAACTCCGACGTCGAAGCCGCTCGCCTGGCCTTCGGCCTTCGGTTTCAGCGTGCTGAAGTCGGGCAACTTTGGGAAGTCGCCTTCGTAGTAGGCAAAGTTGACGTTGGCAGCGATCTTCTTGTCTCGAAAGAAGAATGAAGCGATATCACGCGACTGCTTGTCGTCAAGTTTGAAATTCGGCATACGCCCGGAAGGTCGCACGGCCAGTGGATTCTTCAGAAAGGTTGTGAGACTTGTCAGCGAGTACTTATCGGCGATGGCGCCCAGGGGGACTGAGTTCGCGGGCGGTTCGGCGCCGACCTTGATTGGAGCGTGGCAGGCGACGCAGCCAATACTGTGAAACAGTGTTCGCCCTCGACCGACGGCCGCAGAGTCACCCATCGCGTCCGCGACTGAGCCAGTCTTCGCGAGGAAGTGGGTCAGCGCGGTGACCTGCTTTGTTCGGTCGGCATTGTCGAGACCGGCGAACAAGTCAGGCATCGTCGTGCCCGGCTTTTCGGCGTGACTTGACGCGAGGAACTTTTGCAGCCATTTGATTTCCACACGGGCGCCGACAGTGTCGAGAATCGGAGCCTGCTTCGCCTTGAGAAGTTTCGCCGCTTCGCCTTCCGCTTTGTGGCACGACACGCAGTTCAACTCGGTCAGCAGGAGACGGCCGCCTTCAACTGCGTCAGCATCGGGGGCGGAGTAGATTCGATCGAAGCCGGGAATCACCGGGTGCTCGGGAGACGCCGCCGCAGTGAAGTTGGCGCTGCCATGTTGAACTAGAAACGGCACAGCAAGGGCAATGAGAAAGTTACTCACGAGGTG
The DNA here is from genome assembly GCA_047611045.1 of Planctomycetaceae bacterium. Classification (GTDB taxonomy): domain Bacteria; phylum Planctomycetota; class Planctomycetia; order Planctomycetales; family Planctomycetaceae; genus JABMPE01. The sequence continues at coordinate 835 of JBLFXD010000377.1, forward strand.
TCGACGTGTCGCTGGCATGAGTAGGTCCTGGCGGGAAGCTTAAGATCGGACAGGCAGGCAAGAAGGAAGTCGCGTTTCGAAGAGCGAATCGCGGAGCGGAGTCTAGTAACGCACTTCTGCCAGCAACAAGCGTCTTAACGGCGTCGTACTGGGATGCGCAGGTCGAAGCCTTTACTCTGTAAGTCGCTCCGTTACTTTCGGATTCATTGTCACCTCTCCCCGTGGGGGAGAGGTCGCGGTTTCAGCCGCGGGTGAGGGGGCTTTAACCGCTGAACCCAATCGAATGTCGGAGTTTTTCCAGATCGGAAACCCTCACCCGGCCCTAAGAGGCCGACCTCTCCCGCAAGCGGGAGAGGTGACATCCGCAAGTGTGGCGTCGTCCAACTAAGCATTGTTTCACGTGTACGAGGATCTGAAATGATTGGTCACCACCGCTTCTCCATTGCCTTCGTGCTCGTCCTGATTCCGTCGTTTGCTGCGTTGGCCGAGCCGTCATCTTCGATCAGCACAGAACGAGGCACGATCCGCGTCCCCGACGGTTTCACAATCGAACGGGTCGCCGGGCCGCCGCTGGTCGGGCATCCGATGCTGGCGAACTTCGACGAACGCGGCCGGCTGTTTATCGCGGAAAGTGCCGGGAAGAATCTGCGGCCGGCCGAGCTTGAAACGGAACTTCCGAATTTCGTCCGAATGTTGGAAGACACCGATGACGATGGGACATTCGACAAGAGCACGATCTTTGCAGACAAGATGACGTTGCCGATGGGCGCGTTGCCGTATCGAGGTTCGGTTTACGTCGCGGCGCCGCCGAACATCTGGCGGCTGCAGGATACCGACGACGACGGTGTCGCCGACAAGCGGGAAATCCTGGTCGGGAAGTTCGGCTACAACGGTAACGCGGCGAGTATTCACGGACCGTTCCTTGGCCCGACCGGTCGAATCTACTGGTGCGACGGTCGGCACGGCCACGAGTTCCGCGACGACATCGGAGCGGTCACCAGTAAGAAACGAGGCTCCGGTATCTTTTCGATGAAGCCCGACGGCTCGGATATCCGCATGTTCTGCGGAGGTGGGATGGACAATCCGGTCGAGGTCGATTTCATGCCGACCGGCGAAGTGATTGGCTCAGTCAACATCCTGTATACGAATCCGCGAATCGACTGCCTCGTCCACTGGCAGGACGGCGGCGTGTACCCGCATCAGGAAGCCAGCATTGCAGAGTTCACCCAAACCGGCGACCTGCTCGGCCCGATCACGAAGTTTGGCCACGTTGCCGTTTCCGGAATGTGCCGCTACCGCTCGTCAGTCCTCGGCGAGGAATACAAAGACACAATCTTCACATCGATCTTTAACTCCGGCAAAGTGATCGTTTCGAAGGTCGAACGAGCCGGTGGAACATTCCGCACGTCGGAGACCGAATTCCTCAGCAGCGACGACCCCGACTTCCATCCAACCGACATCCTGGAAGACGCCGACGGAAGTCTGCTGCTGATCGACACCGGCGGCTGGTTCCGTATCGGATGCCCAACGTCGCAGATCGCCAAACCAGACATCGCCGGCGCGATCTACCGAATCCGCAGAGCGGGTTCGAACACGTCGGACAAACGAGTTGTTGATCCCCACGGTCGGGAAATCGATTTTGAGAACCTCGTTTTCAAGGAATTGGTAGCGTTCCTTGATGACGACCGGCCGGCGGTCGTTGAGCAGGCGATTCAGGAAGTGTCGAGAAAATGGAAGTTTGATCTGCTGTTTTCGAGCCAGTTTGGACCACCCGGTCGCTCGTTGCTGAGCGAAGCGGGACAGATTAATTTGATTTGGGGACTGACTCAGCGATTGGATCGTTCACGGACGGGCATTATTTCACCTTTGCTAATCGGCAATCGTAAAAGTGTGACTGACAACGTTCGAATAGCGGCTGCGGTCGGATTAGCGGACCACTTTGACGAAGCCACACCAGAGTTCATTTCGGAGATTGGGTTGTGCCGCGAATTCGCACGTGCAAAGTCAGCCGCTCTCCGGCGATCGCTGGCGAGACTGATGGGAGTGGCGTTTTCGCCCGAGAACCGCGTTTCAGCACTTGAAGGCAGCGGACAACGGGGGGACGGGCTCGTCTCGACCTTGTTGGGCCGGCTGGCTCAGGACAACGAACTCAAAGACCAGGAACCAACGGATCGACAGACGGAGCACGCGATCATTCTCGCGGCGATCCGAATTGGTGATCGAGTCGGCGCGATTGATCTGCTGGCACACCCGAGTCCGGTTGTCCGTCGAGCCGCGTTGATCACGCTTGACCAGATGGAGGGCGGCGATCTGTCTCGTGAAGACGTCGTCGCGTTGCTTGACACGGATGACGAGCCTTTGCGAAAGGCGGCGCTGGACGTGATTTCCCGACACGAAGGTTGGGCGAGCGAGACGCTGACTTTGCTGAGTGGCTGGCTCCATGAGTCGAGCCTGTCGCCGGAACGTGCGTCGATGATCCGAGGATTCCTGCGAACGCAGACCGACGACCAAACCGTGCAGAAGTTGGTTTCGGACTTGCTACTCGATTTGAAGTTGCCACAGGCGTCGCGTCTGTTACTACTCGAAGTCGTTGCAGAGTCCGGCCTGTCTGAGCTGCCCGAGAGTTGGGCGATGAGAATTCCGTCAAACTTCAGCAGCCCGTATCCCGCAGTCCGGCATCAGGCTGTCCGAACAGTCGCCGCATTCGACAGTGACGCGTTTGATGATCAATTACTGAAGCTCGCGCACGACGAACAGCAAACCGTCGATCTGAGGATTGACGCACTGTCGGCCGGTGCGCGGCGGCGTTCGACTGCCACAGACGCGGAACTGAACTTCCTGCTCGGTCAAATGACCGAGGACGCCGCACCTTTGCAGAAACTCGCAGCCGCCAGAACGGCAGTCAGCCTTCCACTGTCAGAAACGCAGCGTCGCCAGCTTGCAGAGCAACTCGGGAAGGCCGGGCCGCTCACCGTGGGGATTCTTCTGCAGGAATTCTCAAGCGACTTGAACACTGACCTGACGAAAGCAGTTCTGTCATCGCTTCAGAAGTTGCCGGAAGGACTCCGGTTACCAAAGCCTGAACTGCTGGCGTTTCTGGAAAGTACTCCGGAACCTCTGCGATCCGACGTGCAGAAGTTTGTTGACAGTCGACTCTCTGAGGCATCCAACGAAGTCGCTCTGCAGAAACGACAGTCGCAGCTGACTGCCGGTGATGCGGCACGTGGTCGCGAGATCTTCTTTGGCAAGATCACAGCCTGTTCGAGCTGCCACACGGTGGCAGGGCAGGGCGGAAAAGTCGGTCCGGACCTCACAAAGATCGGCGCGATCCGCAAGCAACGCGACCTGCTGGAAGCCATCGTGTTCCCCAGCTCAAGTTTCGCACGAGGCTACCGCACCTGGTCGATCGTTACAGACCGTGGTCGAGTCCACTCGGGGCTGATCACCCGCGAAACGGCGGACTCACTAATGCTCCGCAAATCCGACCTGTCGGAGGTCCGCATCCCGCGCGACTCCATCGAAGAAATGAGCGAGTCAACAACGTCCGTCATGCCCAACGGCCTCGACCACCGCCTGACGAACCAGGACCTCAGCGATCTGCTGGAGTATCTGTCGTCTCTGAAATAGCTGAGTGTTTGTAGGCTGGAACAAGCTCCCCGCAGTTCCGGCAGGCGGATGGTGATTGAGTGCCGGAACGGCGCGGAGCTTGTTCCAGCCTACTGAGCACTTCTTCAATGGTGCGTCAAGACGCACCCTACGTGCGATTCCCTACTTGGAACTCAGATTCCAGACCGGATCGAATTCAACCGGCGGGGATTTGATGTGCTCGATCGAGCGGCTCATCAGGCCGAGACTGGGGAGGTCGAAGGTGGACTCCGTCGCGGCCAGAAGCGGGTTCAGCGACTGGCAGGCTTGAGTCCAATTGCCGGCTTCGTAATCGGCGAGGGCGGCCTCGTAGATGTCTCGTCGTTGTCGCCAGTTGTCGTCAGCGTCGCCCTGCAGTTCGAACAGCGAGACGGGAGCGTTCATCCCGACGACTCGCACCTGGCAGATGCGGCGGGTTTCGATTGAGGTGTCGAGCTTCGACCGCACGTCGCCCGTGACGAGAATCGGCACGCCCAGGTGTTTGGTCGCGCCTTCGACTCGACTGGCCAGGTTCACGTGATGGCCGAGCGGTCCGTAGTGCGGCTTTTCGTCGCTGCCGGTGTTGCCGACCATGGCCACGCCCGTGTTGACTCCGACACCGATCCCGAGCTCCGTGTCCAGCTTCTCGCCCCACTCGCGGTTGAGGTCTGGCAGTTGCTTCTGCATGGCTAAGGCAGCCTGACACGCCAGCAGGGGATGGTCCGCCTGATCGACCGGGGCATTCCACATTGCCATCAGTCCGTCGCCGAGGTAGCAGACGGTCGTGCCGGCAAATTCTCGGACGCAGGCGTTCAGCCGGTTCATGATCGACTGAACCAGGCGGCAGACATTCTCGGCTCCGATGCGTTCTGAAAGCCGAGAGAAATTGCGGATGTCTGCAAACAGGACGGAGATTTCCCGGTCTCTTCCGTCGAGGAGTCCGGGGTCGCGATCGAGTTCCCTGGCGACTACCGGCGACACAAACTGCTCGAACTGCACTCGGCGGCGAGCGGCTTCGGCTTCGCTCTGGAGTCGAGCCAGTCCCGTCCCGACAACTGACGCAATGACCTGGACAAGCTGTGCTTCCAGGTCCCGGATTCCGGTGTGGGCAGTCATGGCGGACGATTGGCGGGAGCCGTAGATCGCTCCGATGATCTCTTTGCCTGTCGCGTCGAAGACCGGCGAGGCGACTGCGGATTCGACGTTGGTCAGGCTTTCGGAAGCCGCGGCCGGATCGTCATCAAGCACGAACGTTCGAGCTTCCTCCAGAACGTTCTGCAGGATGGTCCGGCTGAAGTGCAGCGAAACATCTGGCGTTGCCGCGTGGCCGGCAAGAATCTTCCAGTCGGTGCCCTCGCGGAGCAGGACCAGTCCACAGTCCAGTCCGATGAGATTCACGATGGCGTGTGCGGTCTGTTCGTAAAACGCGTCCGAACCCGGTGTCGCCTTCTGGATATTCACCAGCGTTTCAAACCAGCCAACGAGAGTCGTGCTGTCGGGGACGCCGTCAAACTTGAACGCTCCAGGAGTCGCGGATGGCGCAACCGGGGCCGAGATCGTGCGCATCGATGACCCGCGGCTGCCAGTCGCAGAGGGAGATTGCACCTCGATCTGAGTTCGACCAGTTGTCAGACGCACCGGAACATTGACGAGCAATTCAGATCCGGGACCAATTACTGTTCCGTCAGCAAGCGTCACGGGAACCTTGCTGCTGACATTCTGCACCCGGACCGTGTCCTCATCGAACTGCTCAATCAGGACTTGATCTCGCGAGACGAAGTCATCAATGAGTAGCTGATGCCGTGCTCCGGTCATGGCCGGGCTCCGACCGAACTCGACCGGCCCGGTCTCGTCGTGAGTCAACTGCTCGCGTTGATTTGAGTTGGCGTAGGAAATCTGGAGCATGCTTGCTTACTGAATGGGCAGGATGTTGGTGAAAGATCGTCTCTGGCAGTACAACCTGGACATTGACGGTGCGGCGGTGAGTACTCCCGCAGCCACTGTCGATACAAATTCCCGGCGGGTCATGTCGCTCGGCATCTGGTCACTCCGACCTATTTACATCGATGATGTTGTATCCGCTTCGCACCAGTTGACAGTTCGCGACAATCAAGAATCACGGTCCAACGTCAGTACTCGGACGATTCATCGGAATCGAAAAAAGTTCAGGTCGAGAGGATCAGGCGTTGCTGAGTCGAAAAGTAGATCGAACCTGAATACTGCTTCAGAAGTTGTGTGGGGCAAGACAGAGCTCGATGGCGAAGCTGTGAGCCGGTCCGAGTTACAGTGTATTTTAGTCAGGGGAGATGATCTGAAGTCGCATGAAGTCTTCGAATTTCAGACCAGCCTCCATTGCCTGATTGAAATCTTCGGCTATTGGCATGTGGAGCTTGTTGTAGTCGTCCATGATTTGGCATCAGCGCAGCGTGAAGCGTTCGCCTGATGGCAATGTCAGGGCTGGCCGAAGTGGAGGTCG
>JBLFXD010000378.1:0-6929 GCA_047611045.1 Planctomycetaceae bacterium
CAATCCATCCAAAGAAAACGCCGCCTGAACCAACCAACGCTCAAACACAACAATTGACAGTAACTCCCCGTATGCGATTACTACGTCAAGCACAATGGCGACGAGTCGCCGCCACGCAGCGTGTGTCGCGATAACACCTAGCAAGATAAAGGTTGCAAGTAGAGTCAGCCCGTCGAATACTGCATTAACCGCTAGCAAAGTAAGCCAAGGTGTTTCTGCAAGGGGTAAGGGCTCCGATAATAACATGAATTCCCGCGTCATCGGGGGGTCAAACGCATAACCAATGACGATTATACATGTTGTTACCGCACAGCTGAGAAGTGCTGCAAGGGCGAGACTGCGTGCGGAAAGCGGGGCGACGCCAATGCCCTGTTTTTTGCGGCGAGGACAATTTCGGCTGACAGTTTTGCAATATCTCCGATTCGCATATCCGCCAGCTTCACCCACAATGATTCCAATTTGTCGTGCAATGTGATCTTGTGTCTCTTGAGCATGAGAACGTCCATTGCACCACAGCCGACCTGCACTGTAACGCAGATGATGATCAGAGTGTTCGAAGTCATGCGTGAACCTGGAGTTGCAGCCTAACTTGTAATTTCCCTTGACTGGTCCACGATAAACCGGTGCACCGGTTTATTTCCGTCGCCGGCAGGAGTCAAGCGATGAGCCCGTGCTGCGACCGGATAATCAATCGACCTGAGTGCACCGGGCTCCTCAGGTGTCAACGTGCAGTAAACAGAACCGATGGTCTCGTCACGGTGCCGGGACACAGAACGCCCGGTACACGTCGCCAGGTCCCGCCGGCGAGTCTGCTGGTGCGGGTGGGCGAGTTGGGAGAACGTTCGGCGCACGGTCGACCAGAATCGCCCACGTCACGCCGTCTGGTGACCACCACTCGACCCAATTGGTCGACACGTCGCCAACGTCATCCTTGATCGACTGGGGCTCGGTTCGATGCTGAAAGTTAGCCCCGGCTCAGATATCGAGGACCAGCAAGTGTTACCGGAGAATCCGTCGCGGAAGACCATTCGAGAGTCGCTGACGCCTTGCAGCCAGCAATAGATCATTGCTCGTGGCTATTCGTCAGTGCCATGATTCGGGCAATCACGATACACTGATGAGAGCTTCTGGATGCCGTGCCCGAGCTAAAGTTGAGCGTCACTGAGGTGCGACTTTACCCGACGATCGCCGTATCTTTGAAAGTCCTTCGACATCGTTGAATTGAGAACGGGGCAACGTGAAGTATCGATCTTTGATTTGGCTCGGCGTGTTTTTCTGCTCGATTTGTGGATACTCGGCCGGCAAGGACAGTCCGGAACCGAACGAGGAACGCCCGACGTTCGACGAGCTGAAAGCGGCTGGCGCGAAAGGCTCGAAGTATCTTCAGCAGCTGTCGCCCGCTGTTGGCGCGGAAGTCCCCACAGCGAACCTCGCTGTCTTCGAGAAGACCATCAAACCAATCCTGCAACGGACGTGCGTGCAATGTCACGGTGCCGAAACCGAGGAAGGCAACATCCGGATCGACACTCTGGACCCCAACCTGCTGCAGGGCCAGGACGTCGCCTGGTGGCTTGAGGTCCTGGCCGTATTGAGCAATGGCGAGATGCCTCCGCCCGACGAAGTCGAATTACCGGATGCGGATCGCAGCGCAGTCGTCGCATGGCTGTCTCGCGAACTCCAAGTTGCGTCGTCGGTGCGTCGGGCGACAGGCGGACATTCGTCGTTTCGCCGCTTGACTCGCTACGAATACAACTATGCGCTGCAGGACATTCTCGGGCTGCCGTACGACTTTGCGAACGACCTGCCGCCGGAGCCGGCTTCTCAAGACGGATTTCAGAACAGCTCGGAGTTGCTGCACATGACCGTCGTGCAGTTTGACACTTATCGTCAGCTTGCCCGCAAAGCCCTCCGACGAGCGACCGTTCGTGGCGAGCGACCTCCCGTTCTTCACTGGGGCGTCACAATGAAAGACGCGTCAAGGCTCGAATGGCCGAAGCAGACGGAACAGCTTGAAAAACTCAAGGAGAAGTTCAAAGACGATCCGGAGAAACAGAAGCAGGAAGTGGACCGGCTCACCGAGAGCTTCAACAAACCTCACGGCAACACGTACTACCACGATTTATTGACTGGCCGAACGGCACGTGCCAACTGGCAATATTACGGTGCCAAGTTTGCCTTCAAGCCGTCGGATTCCCACTCGGAGATTCCGGCGCCGTCCGATCACGTTGCGATCATTCCTCAGGGAAGGAATCACGGCCTGATTGTTGAGCTGGGTAACCAGGTTCCGGACGAAGGGATCATGCGAGTTCGAGTCCGGGCAGCGCGAGCATCCATGGAAGAGACGCGCATCCCCAGTATGCAGCTTGAATTCGGCTGGCGAGCCAGCAACGAAGGCCGCGCGATTCTCCGCGTCAGCACCGAAGACACTCTCATCAAAGCCAGTCCGGACGAGCCGGAAATCTATCAATGGGACGTGCCACTCGGGGAAATTTATCCCCGCAACTCAGTCCGAAAGACGTCACCGATGGGCGCCTTGCCCAGCCCATCGGAGTACATCCGATTGGTCAATAGTTCCGCCTCGAAGGGGGCTATTCGGCTCGACTATGTGGAAGTCGCTACTCCTGTTTATGACGAGTGGCCACCGGAATCGCACAAGCGGATTTTCGCCGACAGCGCGAATCGAGAAAACGAACCCGTCTATGCGCGAGAAGTTCTGACCGCGTTCATGTCGCGTGCCTGGCGACGACAGATCGCCACAGACGAGATTGATCAAAAACTCAAACTGTTTCACACGATGCGGCCACTGTGTGACAGTTTGGAAGAAGCGATGGTTGAAGTACTGGCGACCGTACTCTCGTCACCCGATTTCCTCTACGTCATCCAGGACGAAGCGATTGACGAGACTAGTCAGCAGGGCCGCGCGAATTCAGAAGAGAATTCGACACATGAGCTGGCAACACGGCTGGCCTTGTTTCTGTGGTGCAGTGTGCCCGATGCCGAACTACTGAAGCTGGCAGACAGCGCAGAGCTGAACGACTCAAAGGTCCTGGCGGGCCAGATCAGTCGCATGCTGGCCGACCGGCGTTCGCAGCGGTTTTCAAAACACTTCGTTCGTCAGTGGCTGGACATGCAACTGCTCGATTTCCTGGACATCAAACAGCATGTCCGAGGATTCGATCCACTTCTGAAGGAAGCCATGCAGCGCGAGCCGATCGCGACGTTTAACGAGGTTCTGCAGAACGACGACAGCGTGCTGGATTTTGTTCACTCTGACTACACGATGGCGAACGAGCGGCTCGCGCTTCATTACGGGTTGCCTGATGTTCATGGAAATTATTTTCGGCGAGTCAATCTTGATAGCAGCCAGAGTCGCGGAGGACTGCTGACTCAGGCAGGTCTTCTCGCGATGAATTCGGACGGCACCGACTCCCATCCGCTTAAACGCGGAATCTGGGTGCTGGAAAGTCTTCTCAATGATCCGCCTCCTCCGCCACCACCAGCCGTACCGGAAATCGATCTCGCTGATCCTGAGATTGCAAAGATGACTCTGAAAGAGAGAATCGAAGACCACCGTAACCACGCGGCCTGCAGGTCCTGCCACGCAAAGATTGATCCGTGGGGAATCGCTTTCGAGAACTACGACGCGATCGGTCGCTGGCGGAACGAGATTAACGGTAAACCTGTTGATGCCGTCAGTTTGTTATTCAACAATCAGAAGTTGGACGGGATGGACGGGCTGAAACGATTTCTGCTGGAGAATCGCCAGGACCAGTTCGTCCGCGCGATGGTCCACAAAATGACGACTTACGCTTTGGGCCGACCACTGACCTTTGCTGACCACTCAAGTATCGACAGAATAACGGCTGACGTGCGTCGGCAGGGTGACGGGCTGGCGACGATGATTCGGCTGGTGGCGACGAGTGAATTATTTCGCTCGAAGTAGACACTTGAGTTCTTCGCTCCGCGAAAGCAACGGTAAATCGAAAAGTCAAAAGAAGCAGTACTGACATGACTCTCAACCTGAATTCACTCGATCGTCGTCGGTTTCTTCGCGGTACGGGTCTGGCATTGGCCCTGCCTCTGTTCGAAACGTTTGCGAGATCATCGGCCCAGGCCGCAGCCGACGCATCACGGCCTCGACGTCTGGCCTGTTTCTATTTCCCGGATGGCGTCCCGATGCCACTGCCCGAAGACCCGGCGTACAAGGACTGGGCATGGTTCCCGTTGGGCAACGGGACAGACTTCACCTTCACGAAAGTTCTTGAGCCGCTTGAGCCACTGCGTAATGACCTCACCGTGTTGTCTGGATTCTCGCACCCTGCGGTCCGCAGCGTTCACGGTCACTCGAATGCCGACCAGTTTCTGACCGGCGCTGCAACGGCCTATGACGGGCCGTACAAGAACACGATTTCACTCGATCAGCTGTATGCAACACACGTCGGATCCCGGACGCGATTTTCATCACTCGTCATGTCGACTGACGGAGGCACAGGAACGCCACGCGGTGCTCACACTCTGTCGTTCAGTCGAAGCGGCAGAGCGATTCCCGCCGAACATCGTCCGAAACGCATCTTCGACATGTTGTTTGTAAAGAGCGACGAAGATGCGACTCGGCGGCTGGCGCTCAGTAAAAGCGCGCTGGACGATCTGCTGGCAGATGCCCAACGATTGCGGAAAAGACTCTCTTCGCAGGACCAGAGAAGCCTGGACGAGTACCTCGACTCCGTTCGCGAGGCCGAGATCAAAGTAGAAAAGGCGAAACACTGGATCAATACGCCGTTACCAATGGTGGACGCAGACCATCTCAATCTTGAACTGACTCCCGACGAACCCCGTCGTTATGTACAGACGATGTTCGAGTTGATTTATCTCGCCTTCAAAACCGATTCGACTCGCGTTGCCACTTATCAGATCGGTCGAGAAAACGGCGTTGGGAAAAGTGACCATCTGGCCCGAGCCGTCGGCTTCAACCTTGCCCACCATTTGTCACACGAGACGAAGGATGTTGATGGATGGACGAATTTCGGGATCTACTGTCGTTTGCTGAACGAGGAATACGGCCGCTTTGCCATGAAGCTCAAGCAGACTCGGGAGCCGGCCGGCGAAGGCAGCATGCTCGACAACACGCTGCTTCTGCTTGGTTCAGCCTCCAGCGCGTTTCACCTCTCGCGGAACTATCCGCTGATTCTGACCGGTGGAAAGAACATGGGCTTCAAGCATGGCCAGTATCTCAATCAGGTCGGAGCCGATGCGCAGGCGGGAGCGTGGGACGGTCGAACGGAACCATGGCAGAAAAAGGCCACTCATATCGACGAACCACTGTCCAACCTCTTCGTGACGATGCTGCAGGGACTCGGCGTCCGGACTGAAAAGTTCGCCGACAGCGACGGCACGGTTTCAGAGATTTTGTGACGCGGTCAGCCCCAGAGTCCCTGAAGTGTTTCTTCTTCCGGTACCTTGAAGGGAAACAGTTTGGACGAGGGATGCTCGGTGATTCCCGTCAGTTCCCGCAACGCCACATGGAGGTGTTCGGGCCGGACGCGGATTCCCTTTTCACTATCGGACTGCAGCGTCTTCGGGTTGAGCGGAACGGCGAACTGGCCGTCGTCGGTGGAGCCGATGACTCGATTCCCCTGGATGCCCGGCCCGAGAAACATGATCGACCCAATTGACCAGTGGTCCTTGCCGTCGCCTTTGTTGTAGTTCGGCGTGCGACCCATTTCGCTCTGGATGACCAGGACGATCTTCTCGCGGATCTTCAAATCCTCGGCACGTCTCAACAGATAATCGATGCTCGATAGAAACTTCGGGATCAGCTTCATTTGATCCTGATCATTCTTCTGATGACTGTCGAACTGGCCGATCGTCAGGTTCGCCGAGACGCAGACTCCAGCTTTGAAAGAAGCGAGCGCGATCTCGGCCTGTTGAGACAACGAATCTTTGGGAATGTTTTTCGGGATGTGTGGAGTGATTCGCGACAGCGCCTGCGAATTCCACTGAGCGGCGTACAGCATGTTTTCTGCGCGAGCCTGACGTGGCAGTCGGATCGAACTCTTGCGGCGTTGCTGTTGCTCGGCGAGGGCACGCTCGATGTGGCTACTCACGAACGCTTCGTGGTACTGATGTTGAGCGATGCCGTGCACGGCATCCGCGTTGGCGAGAAGTTTCAGAGAATTGATGTACGGCACGCGTGCCATCGGCACGAGATTTCCGGTTCCCGAATAGTTGCCGAACGTCAGGAACGAGAGCGGAGCTTCGCGGTCTCGACACGCGGCGATCAGTGCGGCGAACGTCGGCCATGCGAGGCTGTCGAGATTGCCCGTCGCCATGTAACGGCTGCATGGCGAATGGTTATTGACCGAGTAGTCCAAGCCGTTCAGAACGAGCAGTTCCTTCGCGTATTTCGTGAAGAAGTCTTCGTTGCTCATCCCTTCCGAAATGTGTTTGGCGGTCGGCGCAAAATTGATGGCGCCGTCCGTCAGGATCTCGTCGTCCTTGTAGAGCCGATTGATCTCGTTGACCCCCTTTGGATCCATCAGGTACGTCGTGTCCCATCCGCCGGACGCGTTGCACACGACGTAGTACGGGCCGTCGTAGACGGGCAGGTCTTTGCGATCGTCCGCAGATAAGGCACGGTCGGAAGGGCTCGGAACGGCGAGCCCCAGTCCGGCCGCCGCGCACCATTTCAAAAAATCTCGCCGCATGCTGCCGTCCTCGTTTCATGCACGTAATTGTGCGAGCGTTATTCGTAAAGGAATTCCTGCTGACAGAGCAGGTAGGTGACCACTGCTCGCCAGCTGCGGATTGTGTAGTGTGGGTCTTTGTCTCGTGGACCTTCCTGTCCCTGACTTTTGCAGAAGTAATTCTCGACCTGTTCGAATCGCTCGCGCGATGTCGCTTCCTGCACGACGCCGGTGAATAGTCGGTAC
>JBLFXD010000379.1:0-6905 GCA_047611045.1 Planctomycetaceae bacterium
CACCCACCACAAATAGAGATTGCGAGGGGGGGGGGTGCCCACCCTACTCCGCGGCCGCGATCTGGTTGCGGCGCCACGCGTCGACGTACTTTTGAATTCCGTCTTGAACGTGCGGAGCTGCTTTGCGAACGGCGGCCTGAACGTCACCGCTCAGAAACGGGTTTTGTTTTTCAAGGCCCGTTTGACGATGAAAGACGAACGCCGCTTGAGCTGCCGTCGCTTCGTCGTACGTTTTCAATTCTTCCACAATCGCTTCGATGTTTCCGCCGGACGAGCCGACTGCGAACTCGGCATAGTCACGAGCGGACGAACGGCGGCCATCACCGTCTACATCAAGCCAGACCGCGCCGCTGCAGCCGAGCGATGTGGGTTCAAAGTCGGGAGACGTTGGCTGGTACGGCAATGCGGTTTTCCAATGCGGACCGGTGATGCCCGGACCTGTCGCGATCGCCACCAGATGCGCGTCATGGTTTGGGCGAGGGATGATCCACTCGGTTTTCCAGTCCAGCTTCTTAGCTGGAGCAGAGTCGTCGTTGGCGGGCATCTTTGATTCTCGAATCACGGTGCCGTTTGCAAAGAGTTGTACTTTCGAAGCCGTCGTCCAATGGGGCCCCTGCACTCGGACGTTGACTTTCACCGTGTCGCCGCTGACGCGTGCCATTTCTCCGGATCCGTAGCGATCGTTGACTGTCAAAGTGGTGAGCAGACCGTAACTCACCATCACTCTTCCTTGAACAAAACTGTCGACGGCCTGCTCGACATCAATGTTGCCGGGGTCGCGATCGTCGCAGCGGATGTAAGTTCGGCCCTGCCCAACGAAGTGGCGGGAAACGTCGTGAGAGTCGCTGCAGCCGACCGGCGTGATCTTGTGGCCTCGATTCAGCATCGTCATCCAGTCGCGAAACATCTGCATGATGTCCGTCTGGTTGGCCGACGAATTGGCGGTCTCCATCGCGTTCGCTCGGAACCGCCAGCCTTTGATGTTTTCTCCGACGGCGTCGTTGAACAAAGCGGGGCCGAACGGTCGAACGTTGGAATGGATATCGCGAGCGTGGTTGAGAATGACGACTTTCACGCCGTCGACCTGGTTGATCGAATCCGCGATTTCGTCCCAGTCTGTCAGTTTGTGATTCGGCAGATTCGCGCCGGGCTTGACCGGGAAGATGTTGAAGTGCCCGATTTTCGTGGTGACCTCGTTTCCGATGACCGGTGTGAAGTAACGGTCGACTCCGGCCTCCTTCGCAAACGGTCGGTGATCGATGTGCACGTTGTGGTCTGTGGCGATCGGCAGTTCGATGCCCTCGCCGGCCAGCGTCACCATCCGCTCCTGAACAGTCGAGTCACCATGTCCTGAGTGAGTCAGCGTGTGAACGTGAGTGTCGCACGCCACCCAGCCTTCGGTGTCGACTTCCCGGTCAATCGAGACAGCCAACTTTTGAGTGCTGCCTTCGGGGACGCTGACCTGTCGCTCTGCGAGTGAGTACTCGAAGCCTCGCCCGATTAAGACTCGGTATTCTCCTGCGGGAAGAAGAATCTTGACCGGACGGTTCGATGCGTAGACGGTGCCAGGGCGAAACGCAACCTGCTTCTCGGACTCGGCAACACATTCCTGCAGACTGCCGTCTGAATTCAGAATCGTGATGCGGCAAGGAACTCGAGCGCGAACCAGATTACTGATACCGATCTGTCGCCATTGCAGAGCGGACAGCACGGCAAAGGACTGCAGTTGCTTTGGGATCGGCACAAGATTGCGGCCCCGCGACATCTTCTTGGGCTCTAACTCAACGTCGTCACGATGAAGCTGCCAGAACGGAATTGAATCTGACAGTGGTTCTGTTACCGACAATTCAATTGTCGCCTCACGCAGCAACCCCCGTTTCTTCCTATCCAGCAGCGTGATTTCTCCGACTCGGATGTCGTCGGGCTTGCGGCCTTTCAGGCATTCGATGGTGAGCGTGTTTTCGCCGGCCTTCATGAGGTCGAAGCCGACTTCATAGTAGACACGCATGTCGATTTCGTTGATGTGCAGTTTGCCGAGTGGCTCGCCGTTCAGGCTGATCGTCCAGGTTTCTTTGACGTCCTGCTGCCGCAGCGAAAGGCAGCGTTCGCGGGCTTCGGCTTTCGCTTCGAATTTCAATTCGAGCTTTGTGGCTTCGGCCTTTTCGGGAAACGTTGACCACTCGCGCGGTTCCATCTGGCGAAGATGGTGCATCTGGTTCGTGATGACGATGTCGTCGGCGAGGAGCTGGCCACTCGGTGAAACAACGCTCAGAACAGTTCCAGCAACGGCGAAAAAGACAGACAGAGTTCGCGTCATCTCATTGTTTCCTCGTAATGGTGTCGGCGGTCGACGATTCTCAGAGGCGGATCGTAACGCGGGACCGTGGACGCTCGCCAGGCGGCAGAGTGGCGAACTGAGTGCGGATGCCCGAAACTCTGCCTGCCTCGTGGAGAGTCAGTACGAGGTCCAACTTTGACATTCTTGAGAGACTGCACCTGGAGCAACGGATGAGCGGACGGAAAATCACGCTGGCAATCGTCGCGGCATCGTTGCTGCTGGTCTGCCCTCTGATCGTTTCGGCGGCCGAGATTGACCATGTTCGAGACCTGCAGACTCGGGCCATCAAAGCCGGAAAAGCGGACTGGGGCCGCTGGGGATCTCACACCGACAAATATTCAAGCTGGACCAGCCATTCCAATCGCCTGATCCCGGTCTACTCGTTCGGCATGGGACTTGATTCGGTCTCTGGCGAGAACAGTCCTTACCGATCGGTCGAAAAACTTGAGCGACTCTATGGGAAGGTGCCGGCCGGAACGATCAATCCGGAAGCAGAGTATTTCGATCAGACCGACGTTTACTCACTGCAGAAGGCCGCAGCGGCGAGCGGCAAAAAACGAATCATCCTGTTCGTGTTCGACGGAATGGACTGGCAAACCACCTGGGCGGCAGCAACTTACAAGTCGGGCGCCGTGACGTATCGGACTGGCCGTGGCGCCGGGCTGGCTTTTCAGGATTATTCAAAAACCGAAACCGGCTTCGGATACTTCGTCTCGACGCCGCACAATGATGGGACGAAACGAAACGTCGATGCTCAAACGGTCGAGAATCCCGGTGGCACGAAGCCGAGCGGTTACTCCGGCCGAATTGGCGGGCAGTATCCGTGGTCGGAACCGTTGGACCCGCTTTATCCGATTGGGCTGGGTCGCGACTTCCGGCACGTCTACACGGACTCATCGGCCAGCGCGACTTCGCTCTGCGCTGGAATCAAGACTTACAACGGAGCCGTCAACGTCGACCACTCCGGGAAGCATGTCGAGCCCCTGGCCAGGCAACTGCAGCGAGACGGTTTTGCCATCGGTCTCGTTTCGAGTGTGCCCATCAGTCATGCGACACCGGCCTGTGGATATGCCAACAACGTCGTACGGAGCGATTATCAGGATCTGACCCGCGACCTGCTTGGTCTGAAGTCAATTTCGCACCCGCAACAGGCGCTGCCGGGAGTCGACGTCCTGTTGGGAGCCGGCGTGGGAGAAGACCGCCTGATGGATACAGCACAGGGCGAGAATTTCAAACCGGGCGACAAGGCGGAAAACCGCTACCTCGCCGCCGCCGATTTGAAAATGATTCAGACTCAAGAGAATCGGCGCTGGACGACGGTGCTTCGCGAATCCGGCAAGAACGGCACGATCGCTCTTAACGCCGCCGCGCAACGGGCGGCGAAACAGAATCAGCGACTGTTCGGGATGTTCGGCGTTGCGAAGGGGCACTTACCGTTTCAAACCGCCGACGGAGACTTCAATCCGACGGTGAGTGCGGGAGCCGCCGTCGCAAACATCGCGACCACAGTCGCTGCCGAGAAATACTCGAAGGCCGACATCAACGAGAATCCGACACTGGCCGATATGACGGGTGCTGCGTTGCGGGTTCTATCCTCGCGATCCGATCGATTCTGGCTGATGGTCGAGGCCGGCGACGTCGACTGGGCCAACCATGCAAATAACATCGACAATTCGATCGGCGCAGTTCTCAGCGGAGAAGCCGCATTCAGCACGGTTACTGACTGGGTCGAAGCCAACGGCGGTTGGAAAGACACTGCGGTCTTCGTGACGGCCGACCATGGCCACTATCTGGTCCTCGAAAAGCCGGAAGTGCTTCTGCCCGTGCCGAAATGAGTTCGCGTGATTCGTCGAACGACTGATCACTTTCGGGATTGACTGCAGCGGGAATACGAGAAAAGCCGCAATTGAGGCTGCCGGAAATCCGGTTTCCCGGTTCCGTGGTCGCGTCGCGGTGCGGTCGATAAACTCGCCGCCTTGGTTCAACACAAATCGCTCCGGAGGTCGGAGCGCCACAGAATTCTGACAGGATGAGACCCATGATTCGCGAATCCCGTTTCTTGACGGCACTCGTTTTAATTCCGCTGTGTGTTCAGTTGATGCTCACATCAAACGCCAATGCACAGGATGAAAAGGCAGAGGGCGACGCGGCCAAGGCTCCAGCTCTGAAGGTCGTGGTCGACGCCGGCGACGAGAACCCGAGCGAAAAGTGGAAGTCACTGCTGACTCGCCGTCTAGCAATCTTCGAGAAACTGCAGGATCTGAAGAAGAAGTTCGAGACCGCCGCGACCAGCGACGAAAAACGGACCGTCCGTGATCAGTACGTCGATCTAATCCGCGAATTCGAGGTCGAAATTTATCCGGACATGATCGATCTGGCTGCATCGGTTTACGAGAAGAATGAAGGCGATCTCGACGCAGGAGAGATCGTGATGAAAGAAGCCTTTAACAACAACGACTTCGATCGCTCTGCAGAGATCTCGTCAAAGCTGCTGGCCGCTGACCGAAAGACGAAAGATGTGCTGAGCATGGGAGCCGTCTCTCAGTTCGCGCTGCATAACTTCGAGCAGGCGTCAGCGATCTTCGCCGAAGCTCAGAAAAGCAACCGGCTTGACCTGCGTTACGAAACTTACATCGAATCCGCGACGAAGTACCAGGGCCTGTGGAAGACCGAGCAGGAACTTCGTGCCAAAGAAGACGCTCTGGAAGGCGACGCCGCTCTTCCGAGAATTCAGTACGAAACGACGAAAGGAAATATCGTCTTCGAACTCTTCGAAGATCATGCTCCAAACACGGTCGCGAATACGATCAACCTGGTTGAAGGCGGCAAGTACGACGGAATTGGTTTTCACCGAGTGATCAACGGGTTCATGGCTCAAGGTGGAGACCCAAACACGCTTGACGATGATCCCAGCAACGACGGCTACGGCGGACCGGGATACTCGATCAAGTGCGAATGTTTTGAAGTGGGAACCCGGATGCACTTCCGAGGAAGCCTCAGCATGGCTCACTCCGGACAGGACACCGGCGGGTCACAATTCTTCATTACGCACCTTCCGACCGACTGGCTGAACGCTCGCACGGAACCTGAAAAGGGCGGCCACACAGTCTTCGGTCGAGTGATCGAGGGAATGAAAGTCGCTGCTTCGTTAAGAAAAGGTGACAAGATCACCAAGGCAACGGTGCTGCGAAAGCGGCCACACGAATACAAGCCGGAGATTACTCCCGACGAGAAACCGGAAGAGTCGGAAGCCGAACCGTCGAAAGATGATTCGACCGAAGACGCCCCAGCCAAAGAAAAAGAGGAGTCTTCCAAAGAGGACGATTCGAAGACTGAGTAGATTCCATCACTGAAGTATCGATCTGAAGAACCCCGGGATCACCGATCTTCCGGGGTTTCTTCACGTAGCTGGGAGCCGATCTTGTGACTGAGCAATTGCTGATCTCGGCAATGCTGATTCTGCCGGTTGCTGGTTGGCTGCTGGCATTGGCGGTGCCTGCTCGACGAAACTCAGCGGCGGCATTTTTCGCTTCACTGACGGGTGTGGTCGCAGTGTCGTGGATCGTCTGCTCTCGCGCAGGAATCATCCAGCTGGCTGGTCGACTTGCTGTTGGTGACTGGCTGGTGATTCCCTCGGCGGATGGACTCGCCGTGAGTTTGACGTTCCAGGCGGACCAGTCTCACTGCGTACTGGTTCTCGCGGCGTCGATGTTGGTGTTATTTGGAACTGTCGGAGCGAACAATTCGGAAACCCTTGGTTCTTCCAGAGTGAGTCTGCTTTACCCTCTCAGCGTCGCCGCGATTCTAGTCACCGATCTTGTCATTTTGGTCAGCATCTGGATCGCGATCGACTGCTGCGTGTTCAGCGTCTTTGCCCAGGAAGCTGACGGAGCACGGCCAGTCAGACGTCGATTTAGTACGACCACGATTCTTAGTTGCTCCGGTGCTTTGCTGTTTGTCACAACTTTGCTGGCGATGTCGCGGTTTGGTACGTCTGACATTGCAGAGATCGTGGCCCTGTCGGTTGAGGACAAGAGGATTGACGCGGCGACGGTTGCCGCTGGTTTGTCCGTCTTGATTGTCGCGGCGGTGGCAATTCGCTGCGCTTTCTTTCCAGCCTTGATTTGGCCTCGAACCGGCCTTGAATTCTGTCGTCGAAGTTCCGGCATTGTCGTCGTGCTGGCCGGAATTCTGCCGGGCATTTCGCTGGCCGTGGCTTCGTCGCCACTTGGCAGTCTTTCTCCCGACGCGTTTCTGCTGCTTGGGATGTTGGGAGTTTTGACATGCCTGACGGCGACGGGAGTTGCCCTTGCTCAGACTGATTCTGCCCGCGTCGTCGCTCTGCTAAGTATCGCTGTCGCTGGCCTGGCAGCCGCCGGTCTGGCCACCAGTTTGCCGACTATCGGACACGTCGCGACGTACACGTTGTTTGCCCAACTGATGGCGATCTTTGTCCTGCAACGATGTAGTGGCGTGTCGAAACGCGGAGCAGCATTCGGAATCGCGATGCTCGTTGCCGTTTGTGGAATCGGTGGAGGAAACGCGCTCTTGTCTCTCGTTGAAGTGT
>JBLFXD010000380.1:0-6898 GCA_047611045.1 Planctomycetaceae bacterium
GGGTACGGTGATCGCCAGTCGTCCCGTGAGCTGCGTTGTGCCTTGCACACTGAACACTGAATATTCTGCTGTGACGAGTTTTAATGTGAGCGTGGCAGCATCGGACTGATAGTAGTCACCGGTGATCTTCAAAGTAGATTGTTCGCCACCGGTCACAATAAGTGATCCGCCGTTGTAGACGGTCCCGTCGATCGAGCCCGTACCCTGCAGCGTCGCGTTCGGTAAAACGTCGACCCAGCGGCGCGTTACGACCGTTCCACCGTTAATCGTGAGCGAAGAATGAGGACGGAGTCGGATTTCGTTGAGGCCTGTGAGATGAACTTTGGGGGCGAGAACCAAAGATTGGATTGCCTTGGTTTTTGAATTGCCTTTGATTTCGAGGCCCAGAAATTTGCGGCTTACAAATGACTTGACGTTGTTGGGCTCGGTCCCGGAATTCTCCATTCGGGCTGTCCATGACGCTTGCGGCGTGCCTGCGTCGGTCATGTAAGTGATATCCGCGTTCGAATATGCGTAGTCCGACCAATTATCAGCAACTGACAATCCACCGCCGTTTTGGGCAGTCCAATGGTGGTAGGTGTTTGCGAAACCTTTGGGTTCAGTGACTCGTTCACCGAGAAGCTGAATTTTCAGTCCATTGACAAGCTCTGAATGCTTACCGGCGATGTTATTCTGTTCGGCATGATCGTTGTTCAGGTCGTAGAGTTCCCATGTCACTTTTGTCGAACGCTTCGGCACTGAGCGAATCAGTTTGTGACGACCTCGGATGATCGAGCTGCTGCCGCCCGCTTCGTGGATGATGAAATCACGAGTGCGCTGATGGCCCGAGCTCAGAAGAGTCGGAGCGATGGAGACTCCGTCGATGCCCACCGGCGTGGGGGTTCCGGCGAGATCGCAGAACGTTGGCAGCAGGTCGGTGATGTCGACAACCCGGTCGGTGGTCGTTCCGGCTTTCAAGGCGGAGCTGGCCGTGATTTTTGCGGGCCATCTCATGATCAGCGGAACTCGGATACCGCCTTCGTAGACCGAGCCTTTGTTGCCTCGCAGGCCACCGTTGGCGTCAAGTTGAACGTTGTTCTTGCCAGCCGGTCCGCCGTTGTCTGACTGAAAGATCACAAGAGTGTTTTCAGCGACCGAGTCGGAAGTGTCGCCATCATTATTCGGGTCTTCGAGTGCCGCGAGGATGTTTCCGAAATGGGCGTCGATTCGAGTGACCATTGCCGTCCACTGTTGAGATTGTTCAGCCAATGATTTGAAGTGGAGATCGTCGGCGTAGGCTTTGTCCCAGTCGGGAAGTCTGGCGACTTCGGCAAACGGTGCGTGGGGAATTTGGACGGCAAGCAGTCCGAAAAACGGCTGGCCCGACTTGTTGAAGTTCTGTCCCTGATCTTCGGACAAAGTCCAGAGCGGCGAAAGCGTAGGCATCGTCGCAGTAGCCCGTTGCCGGATAGTCGGCGTGATTCTGGAGGGCCGGTTCGGCGGGATAGTGGGCGTTGTCTTTGTAGCGGGCCATCGAGTTGGGGATCAGCTCAAGTCCGCCGACGCTTCCCGCTGGCGCCGGAGCACTCCAGAGGGTCGGCTGGAAGAATGTATGGGCGCGGACGTGGTGCAGCTCCGCGAGCACGTACTTGTAGCCGTGCGACGTTGGCAGCGTCTGCACGTTTTCAATGATCGGGTCGGGCAAAGACTTCGAGCCTCCGAACCCCCACTTTCCCCAATAGCCAGTGACATAGCCCGCGGCCGAAAGTGCGTCGCCCATCGTGACGTCGTCAGCGCGCATTGCTTTCTTGGCGTTATCGGGATCGTTGCGGTCGGCGAACGTGTGCCCCTGATGAAACCCCGTTTGCTGGGAAGCTCGCGACGGCGAGCAAACCGGGCATCCGTATCCTCGGCTGAAGTTGACTCCTGCCGCGGCCAGCCGATTCAGATTGGGTGTTCGAACATAGGGCAGCCCCTTTGCTTTGCGTTCGGCTTGGCCGTTGGGGCCGATCGATCCCCAGCCCATGTCGTCGACGAAGAAGTACAGAATGTTCGGCCGCTCGGTTTCTGCTGAGAAAGCGATACTCGGTCCAAGCAGAACTGAAAGAGTGAAAAGAAGACTTCTCATGAGTAGTGGTGTTCAATCTTTGGGTGTGAATTCATTTGGCGAAGAGCCGCGTAAGGCAATTGACGCCTTCACACTTTCGAAGTTGGTTTAACTTCGAAGAAAGCAGCTGCTTGAAGTGTCCGGTCGCAAATCTGGCTGGTCAAGCAGGCCGTCCGCGACAAATGATTCCGCGAGCCGAGAGTGGCCTATTGGCAATCATTCAACACGACGTCCCACAGAGCGAAGACTCGCTCGGGACTGAAGCGGTCGTTCACGGACAGGGCCGCGGCGGACAGGTTCATCCGAGTCGTCGCATCATTGGCGAGTGACTGCATTGCTGCGGCGAGTGCAGCAACGTCGTCCTGGGGAATCAACAGGCCGTCGTTGTTGTGAGTAATGATTTCGGACGGGCCGGATTCACAGTCGAACGCGATCGGTGCGAGGCCGTGCGACATTGCCTCAAGGAGAGCGTTCGGGAAGCCTTCGTATCGTGACGGCAGGACAGCGATGGACGACTTCGGGATGGCCGGCCAGGGAGACTCAATCCAGCCGGGAAAGAGGACGCGATCTTGCAGGCCGTGGTTTTGAACGGCTTCCTGCAGTTTCGATTTCTCAGGTCCGTCGCCGATGATCAGCAGGTTCCACGCTGAGCATTGCTCGGTAGCTTGAGCGAAGGCATCGATCAGTCGGTCGAAGCCTTTTTCGTGAGTCAGCCGACCGACGGCGACGAACCAGTTCCGGTCTTCTGGTAACTCGAGCTCTTGACGACTCGGCGCTGCATCACCCTCTGCAAGCGGAAGCGAAACAGCGTTGGGGATAACGTGAATCGGAGTGTTTCGGGCGATCGGTTTCAGGGCCGCGCTGACGGCGTCCGTCTGTACGACTATCGAACAGGCACCTGGATATGTTCGTTTTCGCAACCACTCCCAGACTCGGCCGATGCGGTGATGCCGGACGTCGGTTCGTTCCGAGACGATGACCCTTAAATCGGTGCCGCGGGTGGCTAGCAGCGTGAGAATGTTTGTTCGATCGGTGAGGCTGATCACTCGGTCCGGGGCAGACTTTACGATGGCGTCGCGGAGCGATTGAATTCGCCATTGGTTGGCTTTGATCGCCGACCAGATTCCCGTCGAGTCGCTCATCACACCAAGCCCGACTCGTTCCACTTTTGGCGAGAAGGCGATCTGGTCATTCTCAACGGAATCCAGAGTGACGAGGGTGACGGCTCGCCCAGCGTCGGCCCAGTGGCTGGCCATCGTTGCCGCCGCGTGCTCGCTCCCTCCGCCGGTCAGCGAGTGAATCACGATTGTCAGCCGCTGCCAGTCTGATTCCACGTCAGGCCTTTGCTACTAAGGAATGTGTCGAGAACAACTTCCCGATTCGGAAACCGAAAAATTGCCGGCAAAGAGGCTTTGAGACAAGACCTGGAAATCAACAATGTGCCTGAGTAGTCGAGATCAGGCGGTAGGGTGGGCCGACGACAGGAGCCCCACCAACTCTCTCGAATCTCGAAATGGTGGGACTCGTTCCTCGGCCCACCCTACGGCGTGGTTGAAATCAGGAAGTTATTCTGAACACGTTTCCAAGTGACTGATTGACGTAATCGTGCAAATTAAATTCGAAATGGACGTTGTCGATTGGTTTGAAGCAGTTACTCGATGGTCGCTTTGAGGCTCGTTCAAATAGTGACCAGTTCGCCGCCAGAACGATCACACAGTCGGCGATTGCAATCTTCCGTGTCGAACTTGCAAAAGTTGACAGTGTTCAATGACAGCTCCGGCACAAGTTCCTGCAGAAACTAAAACTATCGAAATGCATCGTCCGTAAAGTGTCTCTGGTCTTAGGGTTAACTGTGAATAATCCAACATTCTTTGGGGAGATGCTGTGTAAGATGCGGAGGATTTGACGTTCTAAGTAGTGGAGCTTGTTCAGTGTTTGACGCCGTCAGCTTGTGGCCTGTCATCGGGATTGGCCCGGCGTTTGCCTGTAGTTCAGTTGCTGACAACGATCGCTGCCGACATGGCAGCAAGCCGGATTAACTGTGATCTATTTCTGAATCTTTGCAGTTTAGCCGGTGGTCAGGCTCCAACGGAGGAGCCGGACTCGTCGTAGTCAACACTCACAAGGTACGAATTCAGGGACTCGAAGCCATGACAAACTCAACCAGAACAGCGGTTGCAGAATCTGTCACCACACGAGAGGCCGTTACGGAAGATCGTGACTGCCAGGGATTCAATGACGCTCGGCTCGTGGAGATGACTCGCGAAGGCAGCCATGAAGCGTTTGCTGAACTTGTACGCCGCTACGAAAGCCGGCTCATTCGAGTGATTGCTCGATTCATTCTCGACCCGGTGATGGTCGAAGATCTGACGCAGGAAGTATTCCTGAGAGCCTACCGCCGTTTGGAACTCTTCGATCCGTCTCGCCGATTCGGGCCGTGGCTGTTTCAGATTGGCGTTAACATGACGCTGGATCATCTCCGGAAGACACAGCGTCGAATCAAGTGGAGTCTGTTCAGCCAGAAGCGAAACGAAGACCAGCGAACGACTGATCCAGCCACCGCCGATCCGCGAGACGCTTTGGATCTTTCTCAGGAAGTTCGATCTGTTCTTGATCAGATTCCCGAAAAATATCGTACAGTGCTTGTCCTGCGAGATTTGGAGAACTTTTCGACATCAGAGATCGCCGCGATCACTGATCGAAAGGAAGCGACGATTCGTTGGAGACTCGCCGAAGCGAGAGCGAAATTTCAGAAACTCTGGACAGCACGTCAACAACGCGATTCCATTGCCGGCGGGGCCGAGGTTGATAACGCATGAAGTGCCGAACTGCTCGACGGAAGATTCGTCTTCTCGTCCGTGAAGATTTAACTCAGAACGAAGTCGAACCCGTCCAGGAACACATTGCCGAATGTGATCCCTGTCGGCAGCATGTTGAAGAGATGCTGGACAGTTCTGACATCCTGGTAACCTATAGCGCGGAGGCGCTGTCGCAACGAGGGTCCAGCGTCTGGGAAAGCGTTGTCGAACAGTTGCCTCCGCAACCGGATTCATCCGCTCCGAGGGCGTGGCAAATTCGGCAGTCAATTCTGGTGGTCGCGGCCGTTGTCGCCATCACGGCCGTCGGAATTCTGCCAGACCTGATTCCGAATACGACATTCATGGGGCCGTCCGGAGTTCAGGTAACGAATCCTGAAGACGTCGAATTGCCAGCCGGCGAGTACGTTCGTCACTACTCAGATCAAAGCTGGCAGTCTTTGGAAGTTCTCGATGGCGTGCCTCGAGGAACCCGACGTGGCCCTGTGCGGAACGTCGTCGGCTTTTAGAGAACGAAACAACGATTCAGCAGTCGCAGCCCGAATTGTCGTTGGGGAAGTCTCTTGTTAAGAGACGCCTCGCTGGCTCTTCGGGCTTGTTTCGTAATATACCGTTGAGAAACGTCCCGACGTTGTGCGAACGCGCGATGATGCAGAACGTTGCCCAGTCTGTATGATTCCGTTGAGCGATTGAGTTTGCTGTTGAAGATCTCTTGAGGACCGAACCATGCCCATTTTTGAATATCAATGCGAACCCTGCAGCAGCGAGTTCGAACTTCTCATCCGTGGCGAAGAAAAAGCCGAGTGCCCAACGTGCGGGAGCGGCAACGTCGAGCGACTCTTCAGCGCTCCGGCGGCTCCAGTTGTGAGCAATGGATCGCTGCCGATGGCTCCGAGTTGCCCGCCTTCAAGTGCTCCGCCGTGCAGCCCGAGTTGCTGCCGACTTCCGTAACGATCGACTCGTGAAATGATCGAAATTACTCGAGCGGGTACGTCGCTGGATGAAGCACTGCGGTTGCAGCTTCAGGTCTTCAGTGAAGACGACCGATTGGCAAGAATCGAACAGCTCCTCGACTCTGAAAAACGCCAGATAGTATCGCTCGACAATTGTCTGATTTGCCGCAAAGGCAGCCGGCTTGTTGGTGTCCTGCTGCTGGTTAACCAGTCGGATGGCACGGTCTATGTCTGGCCGGCCGAAACTTTGGGCGGTCTTCATCCTCAGGATGATGCCGAGATTCGGCGTGCTCTCTACCAGGAAGCCACCCGCGTTGTCGACGCGCCGGAGAACTGGATCGGCCAATCTCTTCTGGAGACCGACCAGGACGAGCAGTCACATGAGTTGGCAGAAAACGGCTTCCCGCGCCTGACCGATCTGGTCTTTATGAATCGGCCAGTGTCGCCAGACACGGTCGTCGCTAATCAGGGGGAAGCATCGAACGCTGAAGTCTGGATCAGCGAACGATTCGACGAAGCATCCAACGGCGCTGACTTTGCAAATCTGGTAGAGCAAACTTACGAAAGCACCTGCGACTGTCCAGAGCTGAACGGATCACGAGACGGCAGGGAGTCCTTGGAAAGTCATCGACAGTCGGGCTCGCACAGCCCGGATTTGTGGCGACTGTTTCGTCACGAGGGTCAGCCGGCTGCTCTGTTACTGCTCACCGAGCATCCTCCGGAGGCTGTCTGGGAAGTGGTGTATTTCGGAGTCGCCCCCCGGTTTCGCGGCATGGGCTTTGGTAAGCGAGTTCTGGACGCCGGCATCGATCTGGCTCAGAAAAACGGGATTCTGGAAATCGTGCTCGCCGTGGATGTAAGGAACTCTCCGGCCATGTGTCTGTATGACCAACTGAAGTTTTCACAGTTCGACCGACGGATCGTTCATGCAAGGATTCGCAAGAAAGACAGCTTGTAGGGTGGGCACCGCCCACCAGCGGACCCTGAAGCTGGTGGGCGGTGCCCACCCAACCCCAGTTTCAGCGTCAGTTCTCAGAGCTTTT
>JBLFXD010000381.1:0-6882 GCA_047611045.1 Planctomycetaceae bacterium
GTTTCTGGCTTAGAGCGGATTCACTCATAGGTTGGCTTCGCCCTGAAAACTTGTGTGTCTGTTGACTCACTGGCTGTCTCAGTCTTCAATGTAAGAACGACTGATGGATGCAGGCTCATCTTTTCGGGACAATCATCTGATCGCGTCCTTAAGTACTGTGAAGCTGTGACTGCAAAGTCCTGACTTTGCGAAACGACTGCATCCCATTGGCAGGTTTTCTGCTCGCCGCCGGTTGCTTTGATTTAACACCGGCTATTCTGGTTGTGAGTTGCAGAGCTGCTGAAGAACGATACTCTGGATTCCGGGTAACGGATCGCCCGGTAGTACCTCGACGCTTTCCTGCGTCATCTGATTTTCAAACATCTGCGGCATGCAATGCTGCTTTTCGGGAATCACTAAAGGTCAGTCTTAATCTCGTGGCCCGTTGTGCCTGAGTTTCTGGCCGGTTTGGCTGAGGCCGACTGTTAAGCCTCACCCCTCGCGTTTACCTCGGATCGGACTTCTTTTCCGTTTCCAATGGCACTTTGACTGGCGCTTTCTGGTAGCCGGTTTTCAGTCGTCAGACTGTCCACACGACGTTTCATCAGTCGCAGCCTTATCCGCTGCCTGCGTTCTGTGAAATTCTGTCACTTGAGTTTTCGGCTCCTTCAAGAGCCGTCAGTTGAACACCGTTGTGCACTCTGTGAACTGTTCGCAATTGACTTCTCACTAATTGATTGAAGTGACGAGTCCAGTTCATGCTTCGCTCTGTCTGGAATGAGTTTTATGGTAGCTAAGAGTTCTGATTCATCGGCTAAACCACCCGCCCGTCGACGTCGACGCGTTCGTACCAGCGAGGATGATGTGGCAGATTCTTCAAGCAACGACGACGTGAAAGACGTCATCTTCGACGAGTCGGACGATGCTCCGCCGCCGAAACGGAAGAAAGCAGTTCGACGCAAAAAAGCTGCCGCCAAATCGACTGAGAAGGCGGTTGAAGAAAAAGTCGCTGAACCTGTCGCTGATTCTGAACCGGCCGAGCCGAAGCCACGACGACGAACACGTCGCACCGTTAAGGCAGACGACGACGCTGGCGACACGAGCGATCGCAAGTCGTCCAACGATGACGCGGCACCTGCTCCGTCACCAGCTCAGTCGTCGCACGAACGAGCTGATCAGGACCGCCAGGAAAGTCGCGACAGTCGCGAACAGGAAGGAGCGACATCTGATTCTGACACTGATGCAGATGGTCGTCCTCGCCGCCGTCGTCGTCGCCGTCGTCGTCCTCAAGGTGGCGGAGAAGGTGGTGGCTTCAACAATAACAATAACAACAACAACAATAATGGTGGTGGTCACAACAACAATCAGGGTGGCGGCGGCAATGCCAGTGGACAGCGTGGCGGACGTCGTCGTCGAGGACGTGGCGGACGAGACGGAGGACGGGACGGCGGCCGTGATACCCGAGACAATCGTCAAGTTGGCCGGGATCGCGTTCGCTCGGTGGCCCCCAGCACAGAAGTCATCGAAGGAACAATCGACGGCGTTCTGGAACTGCATCCTAAGGGATACGGATTCCTTAGGAACGCGGAGAAGGGTTACGTCGCTCAGGAATCAGATCCGTTTGTGCCGAG
The DNA here is from genome assembly GCA_047611045.1 of Planctomycetaceae bacterium. Taxonomy (GTDB): domain Bacteria; phylum Planctomycetota; class Planctomycetia; order Planctomycetales; family Planctomycetaceae; genus JABMPE01. The sequence continues at coordinate 1,611 of JBLFXD010000381.1, forward strand.
TTCGCTTGTTGAGAAGTATCACTTACGTGAAGGAGTCATGATTCGTGGCGACGTCGGAGCTGGGGTTCGTAATCAGGGCCCGCGACTCAAAGAAGTTGAGTTGATCGACAGCCTGACTCCCGAACAGTATGCCGAGGTCAAGAACTTTGACGAGCTGACACCAATTACGCCGAACGTTCATCTTCGACTTGAGACTGGCCCCAAGCCTGTAACCATGCGAGTGATGGATTTGCTTACTCCGGTCGGAAAAGGCCAGCGAGCGTTGTTGGTTGCTCCGCCGCGAACCGGCAAGACCATGCTTCTGCAGGACATTGCCGACTCGGTCAGTAAAAACCATCCGGAAATGCACTTGATGGTTTTGCTGATTGATGAACGGCCGGAAGAAGTCACCGAGATGACTCGCTGCGTGAAGGGCGAAGTGATTGCTTCTTCGATGGACCGCGACGTTGAAAGCCACGTCCGCATGAGCCAGCTCATGATCGAACGAGCCAAGCGAATGGCTGAAACCGGCAAGGATGTTTTCATCCTGATGGACAGTATCACGCGTATGGCTCGTGCATTTAATAAATGGGCCGGCGGTGGCGGTGGTGGTGGCTCGCGTCACTCAGGCACGATGAGCGGTGGTCTTCACGTGAAGGCTCTCGATATTCCGAAGAAGCTCTTCGGGACGGCTCGTCAGTTCGACGAAGGCGGCTCGATCACGATCGTTGCGACAGCATTGATCGAAACCGGTGGTCGCATGGACGACGTGATCTTTCAGGAGTTCAAGGGTACGGGCAATATGGAGCTTGTGCTCAGTCGAGACCTGGCTGATCGTCGAATCTGGCCGGCCATTGACATCACTCGATCAGGCACGCGTCACGAAGAGAAGCTGTTTGCCGAGGATGCTCTTGATAGTGTGATCATGCTTCGCCGAAGCTTGATTTCGCTAAGTCCTGTCGAAGCGATGGAGTCGCTGACCAAAGCGTTGGAGCGGTTCCCGACGAATGACGAATTCCTCAAGAAAGTCAAGCAGATTCTTTAGCGTCAAAGCTTCGTTATCTGAATGATTCAACTCCCGATTTCAGCTTCGGCTGGGATCGGGAGTTTTTCTTTGCGCCGCCTCAAAAAACATGAGCGAGAAGGACGCAGATTCCACAACGCAACTTAAACTGACCGCTTACTTTCAGCGTCGATTTCGAATCCTGTTGATTGCCGACGCTGATTCTCGTTCTCCAACATGGCACACAAACAGCGGTTTCAGAGCGTCCCGGCTCTGAGTGACTGAAAGAGGCATCAGCATGGGAATGATCGACTTAGGCTCTCCAGCGGCGAAGGTTCATTCGTCTTTGGAAAACCTGCAGGAAGCCTGGATGGCAGCGCAGGAGAAGTGGAATGACGACAACGCTCGGAAGTTCGAGGAAGAGTACCTGATGCCGCTGGCGTTGACGGTGAAACTGTCGCTCGACGCGGTGAATCGAATGGCTGAAACACTTCACGAAGCCGAACGGGACTGCCAGGAAGACAGAGAAGTCTTTTGAATTGTTTCCGGTGACTACGCGGCGGCGTTGTTGTGAAGAAGTCTGAAGATTAGCTCTGCTGTCGTTAATGCTCGGAGAATTCGAAACATCATGACAACTCTGCATAGCGAAGCTGACCCGATTGACGTCTCACTGGAATATGACGAAGCCGCCGCAACTCAGATGTTGTCGGATTCTGCACCCGATACACTGACTGATTCGATATTTGGCACGCGGTATTCTGAGAATGCCGCACATTCCGGGAGCGTTGTGGCTTGTGGGTCGTCCGTCGGTGACCGGCCGCAAGAGGTGAGAAAAGTGTCGGACGATGTCGCTGCGGAGCGAGTTCAGAATCTGATTCAGTCATTGTTCGATGGAATCGCCCAGCGAGTTGATGGCGAGCTTGGTCTTGCGCAACGATTGAAGAATGAACTGGCGGAAGAGCAGGTCCGTTTCGAGGCAGAATCCGAATCACGACAGTCCGTTTACGAAACCGAGCGGAAAGCTTTACAGGCCGAATACGATTCCGTTTGCGCCGAGGCCGGAATTCATTATCAGGGGCATTACTCAGCAGCGTCCGAAGAGTATGACGAAGCACTTCGAGCGGCGAATGAAGACTACGAAGACATCGCCGATCAGATTCGGAAGGAGTTCGAAGAAACTCGCTGGATGGTCGTGTCGTACTTCGACGAGAACGCTGGCGGGTCTCCCAAGCAACAGTTCGAGCAGTTTGAACATAACGTCGAGCGATCCGGAGAACACCTTGAAGGTGAAGCCGGCCAGCTCGAAGAGTTGCATGAGTCAGTCGTCGCGACGTTGAAGAAACGTCGCATGTGGACCGAGCCTGACCAGCCAGGGCACGGCACCTTGCCACAGTCGCTGGATGGACTGCTGGAATTGTTCGCGGAGCGGGCTGAGCAGGCAAGAACGCAGTCAGCACGTTTGAATCGCCAGAAGCTTCCACTCTTGTTCGCTGGCCTGTTGCCACTTGTATTCTTTGCGGTGTTTGCCGTTGGATTGACCGCAACCGCGTGGTTCGCCGTCGATCCGGCGATGCTTGGTTTCAAAACGACTCCGCCCACGCAAGAGTGGCTCGCAATTCTTGGGGGCAGCTCGGTCGTTCTCACGTTGACGATCCAGGGGATCCTTTTCGGTGTCGCGCGCAGCGGCGCTGATTCCGGATACGAGCGGCTGGCTCAACAGATGGCCGACTTACGGGCCGTCCGTCAGCAATGGACTCGACTTTCTGCTCGCGAGTTCAAACGCCGCAGGAAAGAGTTCGATGAATGGTACTCATCACTCGTGGAAGAACGGGATTCTCGACTCCGGATGTCGCAGGAGAAGTTCGATCGGGAAACGAACGCGCATAAGCAACGTCGAGCGGACTTGCTCAAGCAGGCGAACGATCGATACCCGTCACTGATGGAGTCGTTGACGCGCCAACGCGATGAACGATTGCAACTTGCTCACGACGATTTTCCCGGAAAGCTCGACAAGCTCAAAGCACGATTCGAATGGGACGTCAAAAAGCTCGGCGAGGAAAGCGAGAGTCGAGTCGCAGCAATCCAGCAGCGGCATGACTTCGACTGGCAGAACATGGCTCAGTCATGGCATGGAGTCGTCGATTCAGTGCGTGCAACCGCCGACAGGATGAACGCCGACACGGCTCGAATTTCACAACGCTGGCCTGATCTGGCGTTTGGAAACTGGACTCCCGCGACGGAGATTCCAAGTGGCGTTCGAATGGGTGATTTCAAAATTCGACTCGACGACATCGAGTACGGCGTACCGGAAGATGACCGGCTTGTTCCGGAAGTCAGCGAGTTCTCAATTCCAGCCATGCTGCCGTTTCCCGACAAGGCTTCACTTCTGCTGAGAGCCAGCGGCGGCGAGGGACGCGAAGCATCGGTTGATCTTTTGCAGGTGGTGATGCTTCGCTTACTGGCGACGTTGCCGCCGGGAAAAGTTCGCTTCACGATCATCGACCCTATTGGTCTTGGTGAAAACTTTTCGGCGTTCATGCACCTTGTTGATTACGACGAGCTGATGGTGACGAGTCGAATCTGGACTGAACCGGCACACATCGAGCAGCGACTCACCGACCTGACCGAGCACATGGAAACGGTTTTTCAAACGTACCTTCGCAACGAATTCAAGACGATCGAGGAGTACAACGAGTTTGCTGGCGAAGTCGCCGAGCCGTACCACATTCTTGTGATCGCCGGCTTCCCTTCGAGCTTTTCCGAACAAGCAGCGAGGCGGCTGACGAGTATCATGTCGAGCGGTCCACGATGTGGCGTTTACACATTGCTCAGCGTCGATCCACAGTTGACGATGCCGCCAAATTTCAGCCTCAGTGATGCCGAATACGAAGCGACTTGCCTCTCGTGGAACGACGGAGCGTTCGTTTTTGATGATGAAGACGTGGCCTGGATTCCGTTGGAGTTGCACCAGCCGCCCGAGCCGGATGAGTTCAGCCGTTTCGTGAAACGCGTCGGCGACGAATCTAAAGATGCTCGGCGTGTTGAAGTTTCATTTGAACGAGTCGTCCCGAAAGAACTCTGGCAGCAGGACAGCCGCGGAGGACTGGATGTTCCACTTGGCCGTGCCGGAGCGACGAAACTTCAGCACATGCGGCTGGGAAAAGGGACGTCGCAACATGTCCTGATCGCCGGAAAAACCGGTTCCGGTAAGTCGACACTGATGCACATTCTGGTGACAAATCTCGCATTGCACTACAGTCCGAACGAGATTGAGTTTTACCTGATCGACTTTAAGAAGGGCGTCGAGTTTAAGACCTACGCGGCGAATCGGCTGCCGCATGCCCGCGTGATCGCCATCGAGAGTGATCGTGAATTCGGGCTCAGCGTTCTGCAGCGGCTCGATGGGATTCTGAAGGAACGCGGCGATCTGTTCCGTGAACGAGGCGTGCAGGACATCGCCGGATTCCGCAACAACAATCCCGAGCGGATGCCGCGGATCATGCTGCTGATCGATGAGTTTCAAGAGTTCTTCACCGAAGACGATCGAATCTCGCAGCAGGCCGCGTTGCTGATGGACCGGTTGGTGCGGCAAGGTCGAGCGTTCGGCATGCACGTCATGCTGGGTTCGCAGACGCTGGGCGGAGCGTACTCGCTTGCCCGCAGTACGCTGGGGCAGGTCGCTGTACGGATCGCGCTGCAGTGCAGCGAGGCTGATGCGCATCTCATCTTGAGCGAGGATAACACTGCTGCTCGATTGCTGACTCGCCCCGGTGAAGCGATTTACAACGACGCCAACGGGCTACTGGAAGGCAACCATCCGTTCCAGATTGCGTGGCTCGACGACGACAAACGCGACGGGCATCTGGGCCGCGTCCTGAGCCTCACAGACGAGCAAAACATCGAGACTTCTGCACCGATCATCTTTGAAGGAAACGTTCCGGCGATTCCAACCAACAATCAGGAACTGGTCGCGTTGTTCGCACCGGATCGAGTTTCCGAACCGCAAGGCGTTGTCGATGCCTGGCTGGGCGAAGCGGTGGCTATTAAGCCTCACACTGCGATCGGGTTTCGCCGACTTGCCGGATCGAACCTGCTGGTCGTTGGCCAGAGTGCTGTTGGAGCCAGAGGAATCCTTTCGTCCGTCGTCCTGGCGGCCATCGGGCAGGTTCCGCCCGCGATGCCCGACGCCGCTGCGGTGTTGGCAGATGACGAGGAAGAAGCTGCGTTCGACGGTACAGAACTCCCCAGCGATGACGGCGCGTCTCAGCCGTCAGCCACCGACATGCTTGA
>JBLFXD010000382.1:0-6854 GCA_047611045.1 Planctomycetaceae bacterium
AGCAATGCAACACCAAGATGTTGGTTGCCGTCGATTGTCCGAGCTTCTAGCTATTCACCAAGTATATGAAAAATCAAAAGGTCAATCCATGATCACCCTTGTGTGCAGGGGTTAGAGAGCACCTAGTTAGTGCGTGTCTGAAAAAGGCTTTGGTGAGCTGTGGTTAGTTTAGTGCGGGGACTGTAACAGTGGAAGAATCCAGGCTGGTGATCACCAGCGGGTGTGATGGCGGTCCAGAAACGGGTTCGAGGGACGATTACGGGGGTTTGGGGTGCTGTCGGCGCGTACGTTTTTCACGGGTGACACAGGTTGATTTTGAAGACTGAATGGGTGGCACAGGTTGCTTGCAACCTGTGTGCGAAGCACAAGAGGCATCTGAAAGGTGAGGTTCATGAACTCGGGAGAATGTTGAAAAGGTTCCCTCCTGTCGTTGCACGACCCTGTTTGCAAGCAAACACGGCCACCCGGATATGAATGAGAAGCCGAAGCGTACGATTGCCGACGATCAGAAGTACGTTCACTCTGTCACGTTCTCGTGCTTCCGAAGACGTCGGCTGCTCGATCGGAATCATCCGAAGAGAATTCAGCTCAGAGTCCTGAATCACCAACGGGAACCGATGAATGCGAAGCGTGTCGGATTCGTCGTGATGCCCGAGTGACACTGGAACTCGTCAACCAGTGAGCCAAACACAAGAGCCCGCCGGCAGCCAGACAGCACCAACCACGTCAACGGCATCCAGAAAGCGGCAAGTGGTCGTCACTAAACCGTGTCGCCCGTGTCGGCTCACAGTTGAAGGCGGGTGGTCGAGAATCCTGCCCGCACATGATTTCAGCCCAAGCCGAAACCTGCAACGAGGGCGGCGTTCAGCAATCGGCGATTCGCGCCGACTCACGAACTGTGGTACGATCTTCACGTTCGCCGGATTTCAAACCTCGACAAGGCATCCGATTCGATGACCAGTCAACCAAAAGCCCATTCAGCTCTCAGCCCGCCAGTTTCGCGACGCAGTCTGCTCCAGGCAGGGACCGTCGGCGCGATGGGGCTTTCGATGGCTGACGTGTCAGCTCTGCGGAGTCAGGCGGCTAGTTCTGAAGCTCGCACTTCCTCGCCAAAGGCTGTGATCTACCTCTTCATGACCGGAGGCCCGTCGCAGCACGACACGTTCGATATGAAGCCGGACGGCCCGGCTGAGTACAAGGGCGAGTTCAGTCCGATCCAGACTCGGACGCCGGGCACGGAAATCTGCGAGCACATGCCGATGCTCGCTCAACGCAGCGAACACTGGTCGCTCGTTCGATCCCTGACGCACACCGACAGCGGACACGATCGCGGCACCTACGTCATGTTGACTGGCCGGTGCGACATCCCGTCTACGTTTCGATCGAGTCTTCCGCAGGGATCAGACTGGCCATCCATCGCGGCCGTCGCCGGAGCGTCAACACAGCGACGACAGAACCTTCCGACCAGCGTCGTACTTCCCGAGAAGATTTATCACTCGAACACCGGCGTTTATCCAGGACAGTTCGCCGGTTTGCTCGGCAGTCAGCACGAGCCGTGGATGATCGAAGCCACCGACAAACCGCACGCCTACCACTCTTACTCCGGAGCGTTCCCGCAGTACCTCTTCAATCTTCACAAAGGCGAACCCTCGGACAAACTCGACTGGCGTTTCGAAGTCCCGCATCTCTCGCTGCCCGAAGGCGTGCTCGACGCTCGCTTCCAGCGGCGCCGTGACCTGCTCGACATTGTCGAGACCCAGCAAAAGGCCCTTGCCGATCACGCCTCGGCCAGAAAGTACGACCGCGATTCCGAAGCCGCAATCACGATGATGACCGACTCGAAGGTGAAAGCCGCACTCGACGTCCGCTCGTCCGATCCGAAAACGCTTGAACGGTACGGCGACAACTCGTTCGGCTGGTCCCTGCTGATGGCTCGGCGTCTGGTCGAAGCTGGTGTGAATACGGTGCAGGTCAACCTTGGAAACTTCGGAAGCTGGGACCTGCACGGCAACAACTTCCCGCTACTGAAGAATTACTTGTTTCCGCCGACCGATCGGGCAGTCTCCGCGTTGCTGGACGATCTGCACGAGAGCGGGCAACTTGACGACACGCTGGTCGTGATGGCCGGCGAGTTCGGACGGACGCCAAAAATCACACACATCGCCCGAAACATCTACAAGCTGCCCGGCCGAGATCATTGGGCACCGCTCCAGTCGGTCCTGTTTGCCGGCGGCGGAGTCCAGGGTGGCCGCATCATTGGCTCATCCGACCGCGACGGAGCGTACCCAGCCACCGACCCGCAGAAACCCGAAAACTTCGCCTCGACGATTTACCACGCCTTGGGAATCCCACGCGAAGCCGTCTGGCACGATCTGTCCGGACGACCAAACCACGTTTACCTTGCTGATCCGATCGAAGGATTGTTTAGCTGACGCAAGTCTTCGGCGGCTTCGTTGTCCATCCTGAATCACCGCGAAACCTGAAATCCACTTCATGCTTCCCATCTTTGGCAGTCGCAAATCATTCTGCAGCGGAGTCAGCCGGCGAGACCTGCTGCACATTGGCGCGGCCGGAGCGTTCGCGCCAGCACTCGGCGACGCACTGCGAGGTGAAGCTTCGGCCGGAGCCGGCGGCACTGCTCCCGATGCTCGGGCCAAGTCGGCGATCTTCATCTTTCTGTTCGGATCGCCGCCTCAGCATGAGACGTTCGATCCAAAACCCGAAGCCGCTGCAGAAATCCAAGGCGAGATGCAGGCCATTCCGACGTCGCTGCCCGGATTGAACATCGGAGAGGGCCTGCCACAAACGGCGAAGATTGCAGACCGCCTGACAGTCGTCCGGTCAATGACTCACCCGTACCCCATCCACTGTTGCTCGTACGTCATGTCGGGCATGCCGACTTACAGCATTCCTCTGGAAACTAATCCGCGATCGCCCGAGCACTGGCCCTACATGGGCTCGGTCGTCGACTACCTGGACACTCAACGCAGCGGCGTTCGCATGCCGAACATGCCGAGAAACATCGGCGTCCCATGGAGGTTCTGCTCTCGCGGAAGTTCGTCGAACCAGGCCGGACCTTACGGAGCGTTTCTGGGCAACGGCTTCGACCCATTCTGGACGGACTTCTCCGGCAAAGGCACGACAGTCGTTCCAAAGCTCAACGCCAGCCAGAAAGAGGACGTGCTGGATCCTCACGGCGGCATCGAACCCTCTGGCCGCTTCAAACTGGCAGCGGGTTGCCAGTTGCCGCAGGAGATCACGTCCCGCCGCTTCGACGCTCGCCGGTATCTCCTCAACCAGTTCGACAACTCGCGAACAAACATCGAGCGACACGCAACGTCTACCAACTGGGACGATCACCAACAGCGAGCGTTCTCGCTGATCGGTTCCAACGGCGTCCGATCGGCGCTGGATATTCACAACGAACCGGCAGCACTCCGCGAACGCTACGGCATGACGCTGTTTGGTCAGTCGTGCCTGGCCGCCCGCCGACTGGTCGAAGCGGGAGCCCGTTTCGTCACGGTCTTCTGGGATCCGTTCGGCCCGCACGGTGCGTCGGTGTGGGACACACATTCAAACCACTTCCCACGCCTGAAGAATTACCTGCTGCCGGTCTTCGATCAGAGCTACTCGGCACTGATCACCGACCTCGATCAACGCGGGTTGCTCGACGAGACGATGGTCCTTTGCACGAGCGAGCACGGCCGCACACCAAAGATCGACTCCAAGCCACCCGGCGGAGCTCGACATCACTGGTCGAACACGTACTCATCCGTCTTTGCCGGCGGAGGCTTCGCACGTGGCCGCATTGTCGGACGATCCGACGCGATCGGTGGACACGTTGCCGACACGCCGGTTTCACCCAAAGACATGCAGGCAACCGCCTATCACCTGCTCGGATTCCCCGAAACAGCCACCGTTCCCGACCAGGCCTCGCGACCACACCCCATCGCCGGAGACGGCAAAGTCCGCCACGAACTGATCGGCTGATCCAGCGATCGCCGTTGGTAGGTCGCTCGGAAGCACGCTCAAAGGATTGGTTTGCGGCGTCTGCCGGAAGGCTGTCACGACGACAAGGGCTCGACGGCTCAGAATTGGCTGTCGATCAACTACGCAAGCTTGTGCGGATCAGGATCTTTGTGGTTGGTCGATGTTGGCTGGCTGCGTCTCCAGGCAAGCTGGCCTGAGACAACGCTTGCTCTGAACCTCGCGCGGGAATCGCCTCAACGGTCAAGTCAGGCAGCCCCAAACCGGTCGCCGTCTTTCCTGCGGTGCAGTTGGCTGCTCAGACCGGTGGAACCAGCAACGCTTACAGCGTGGCCCTGCACCGGGATAACAATGAGCTGGGCGGCGAAAAAGAAGCCGAACTCATTGAGCGGTTTCGAATGAATCAGTGTTATTTCCAGGCACCGCTGCTGCCTGATGACAGATTCCTGCAGATCGTTCCGGACAGCCATCTGCGCATGGCGACTGATCCGGAGATCTCCGCGTCCAAAACCACGGAAGGGAGTCAGGACGTGCCTGGCCTCATCACGCTTGAACTGCAACCCGGCTACGTTGTGTACCGGCAAACCAATACCATCCACCAGGGTTGGAAGCCCGAAGGACTACGACGCTGGACGTTCGTCTCTGGTTTCTGGGCGTCAGACTTGCCGATCCAGCAGATCGAACATCAGGATTACGCGCTGATCAACCACCCGGAATTCATCGAGAAACTGCCGCCACGTTGCCAGACCTCGGCGAAGCGTTTCCTGAGCACTTACGACGCTTGGAAAGAGTCATCCGAGGGGAGTGAACCGCCGATGTGGAACGTCACAACGGCGCCGCAAGAGTCACCCATGGCGTGAGGCTCGCCGTTCAAGGCAGACAGCCGGTGCTGCACAGACGCGACAGGCGACGCTGTCCTGGCGGATGCGGAATCAGCAGACGTCGTCCCGCCTGCCGACCGCCGGGGTTTTACAGAAGCCGGAGTCTGCCTGTGCTGCATCAGCTGTAGACCGCCTCATGCAGGACCGTGCCGTCTTCTTTCTGACTAATCGCCACCAGGAACATGCCGAATGTGCCGAGTTCCGGATGCTCGACTTCATAGAAACGCTGTTCCAGTCGACCGGCCACCGCAACAACGACAGTAAGAGGTGTGCGAAACTCCGTGTCTTCCGGCCTGTCTCTGGGGTTCTTTGCTTCGACGATCGTCGCTTCGATCCGTTCTTCGTCGTCTCCAGCAACGATCTCCAGAGTGGATCCGACGTGCGGTTCAAACCGCTCCAAGGTAAATAAATCTTCCCCACCAAGATCCTTCTGTTTGGCAGTAACCGACTCAATCCTCGCTATGGCACTTTGCTCTTCCCTCTGTTGTCGATCAAACAGAGCCTGCTCGTAATTAGCCTGCGCTTCTAGAAACTGTGCTTCCTGGGCGGCGGCGTCCGGTTGCGATTCGCTCATGATGATGTACTCCGTGTATTCATTCAGCCATTTGTGATTGATCGGCAGAAACGGGTTTCCGTTCCATTTGGTCGTAGACCTGTCCGTCTTCGGACTTCTCGAAACCGAGTCGAACGTAAAGACGACGCGCGGGATTGTACGACTCAACATGCAGGCTCACTTTTTTCCCGTTCTGATCCGCCTCGTCCAGCAGTTCCTGAATCAACATCGATCCGATGCCCTTGTTGCGATATTCGGGCAGCAGCGAGATATCCATCAGTCGGATCTCGTGTTCCTGACGATGAACGTAAATTCGGCCAATCTTGCGACCCTTGAGTTCGATGATGTCGTGTTCTGCATCGTTGTAGAACTTCTGATAATGAGCGAGCTGCAACTGTGACTGTTCGCGCACCAGCTGATCGAGCTTTTTTCCCGTCGCCCCCGTCCCGGCGAGCATGTCACGCCTGACAGACGAAAACACGTAGTGAACGAAGTCGGAGTCCGAAGCCTCAAACGGTCTGAAAATTATATCGGCGCGGTCTGGCATCAGTGCGTTCACCCTCTGAAGGCAGTGTGGTTGTCAGGACTCGTTGCAAAAGAAGCTCCCGGCGAAATCATGTTTCGCCGGGAGCGTTTCGCTCAACGGAATTCCGATCGACTTCCCGTAACGACCACCGGGATCCCCGAAGCTGACAGCAGCCCCAGTAATTCACCGGCAATAAGTTCTAGTTACGTGACGGGAATCTTCCGATCAGGGCGATGATATAATTCAGACCAAGGTAGGGATTCAAGTGGTCCAACGGCTCATTACCACCTGTCCTTGTCGTTAACGCACCGTTCTTCAATTTTCCAGCTGCGCTAGTCGGGCGATAAGTGTTCTCGCCCGACTTCGCTGAAATTCCGGGTGCTTCGCTGGAACCGTCGTCAGTTGACACCGTCTGTGTGTGATGGTGCGGCGGAAGATTAGCAGCCGTGAGAGTAGTACTTGTCGCACCGCCTCGCTCCCCTTGCTGCACAGGAGGAAGCCCCGGTCCGGCGGAACCTCCTTCCGAACCTCTGGGAGTCCTGCCACGCAGATCGGGCAGTGCAAACGTTGTTCGCCCATCGCCACCGTAATAGGTGCCTAATAGGGAGTACACTGCCTGATGACTATTGATTGGCAGAAGCCGCCCGTCACAAAATGCCCACCCTCGAGGGGCAAAAGTGCCGGCAAACATAGTTATTTGACCGAGAAATGGTTCTGACATTTTCGTTTTATCCTTATTGAGAAATTGATATTCATTCCGCCGCCAGTGAGGAAGGCTGGAACTCTCAGGTGAACCGAGCTATTGATGCACTGGTCGCATCAGCTCGACTCAGAGTTACTGTCAATTGTTGTGTTTGAGCGTTGGTTGGTTCAGGCGGCGTTTTCTTTGGATGGATTGTTTTCAGAG
>JBLFXD010000383.1:0-6851 GCA_047611045.1 Planctomycetaceae bacterium
ATCACTCAAACCATAACCGTCACTCAATCTTCAACTAAACATCGGACATCATCGCGTTTCAGGTTCACTCCCTCGACTGGGCCGTCCAACGATCGATACGCCTTCGTTAAGGATCGGCTTTATTACATCGGGCGGGATTTGTTCCTGAGTATCAGCCTCGACTCCAGGCAGCTCTGGTCGCCGGGAACTAACAGGCGTCTCAGCGGAGATTGCTCCATCAGCGCTCTCGAAATTTTCTTCGATATCGAGTTCCGGAAGATTGCGCAACACTGTTTCTGAATCGGATTCTACGCGAATCGGGAAGTCTGCTACCGGCATTGGTGGAACTCTCGGGGCACCGGTAGACGCCACGTCCTCAACTTCGCCTGCATAGGGAGTTGGCGGGACCAATTCTCCTTCGGCCGCGTCGTCATTTGGTACCAGCTCGCGAAAGTCCGCGCGACTTGGATCGAAAGTGTCGATGGACGAAGGCAACAGATCATCCAGTGAACGACTCGGCAGAGCGGGACCGGTTCGAGCAACTTCCCAGCTCAGATCGTCCTTCTCGCCGAGCAGCTCGTGCAAACGTCTGGTGATGATTTGCTGTCGAAGCTGCGAGCGCCGTTGAACTCGCGATTCGATATCTGCAAGCTTGCTCTTGATGGCCGCGACTTCGAGCCCCTGCAGCTGCAGACGCAGCTTGAACGACGCTTCCAGCACGTCTTCGAGTTTCTGACGTGCTTCGGCAAGCTTCGGATGATTGCTCGAATACTTGCGCCGAAGACTGCGAATCTCGCTGGCGAGCGCGACTGATTGCTGATCATGGTGGGCGACATATTCCCGCATCCGCTGTGGTTGAACGGTCGGGCCGTCGATCTCCTGCCAGCCTGAATCTTCGTTTGTGATGAAGACGTCCAGGTTCTCTGAATCTTCGGACGAGTCGAACGTCGAGTCCATGAATTCACCACCGCCAGCGCCGGCCGCCGGTTGGTCAAGCTGCTGAGCCAGTTGCTCAACCTGTCTGGTCTCCGCAGTTGGCCCGCGAACGACAACACTGTTTGTTGCGGATTCAAGAAATATCCGCAGTTTCGTCTCTGAGTTCTGACTCTCTGCGAGTTCCCTGGCGATGCCTGTGAAGTCTTCCGCATTCAGATGTCGTAACCGAATGATTCGGATTGGCCAATGAGCGACCGTTGCTTTTGAAGCAGTTTCGGGTGAGTCATCAAAAGCATGCGCGATCGGCCACGACACCGTTTTCTTTCGAGGGTTAACCGGTGTTTCCGCCATCCGGTCGAGTTCGCTGGCCAGTTTCTTGAATTGGTCAAATTCACTAGCCGGACCTTTGAAAATCAGACTGTTCGACTGGTTCTCCGTACTGAGAAACCAACGCTGCTTTTCCACGTTCTCGTGGAAAAGATTCTCAATGATCGCGCGAACTTCTACCGCTCGGACAGTTCGAAGACGAATGATGCGAAGCGGCTGCTCCTTCATGGGCGAACTGAATTCGTCGCTCCCGGATTCGAAATCCGAAGCGAATGCGTCAACGGTGTCAAACGGTTCGGACGGTAATTCGGCACCAGTCGAACTGAATGGGTCATAATCTGCGCCTTCGGGCTCTACTACTTCGATGCCAGACGCAGAATGAGTCGGCGGTGTGTCGTCTCCGAATGGGTCCGATGTCGCCGGTGCTTCGGTCCCGGCATTTACGTCCTCAGCAAAGACCGAGGTGGTTCCAGCCGGTTCCGACAAAGTCGGTAACTCTGCATCAGAGTTAGAGCTGATCTGGCTCGAACCAAACGGACTGATCGAGTCCGCTGGCACAACTTCCGGTGAAACCTGCTGAGCAACATCCTCGACAACTGCGGTTTGCTGAGCCATTGCCTCGGCCCGAAATTGCAGAAATACGAAGGCGAAGGCGGCGGCAAGCCCGAACACGACACCAATGGCAATGCGAATTCTCATCAGTTACTCCCGAACAGAATCAGTTAGCCGCCTGCTGACAACAGAGACGGGCCACTCAACTTTCCGTGTGCCACTGGCTCTGCCAGTGCGGAATTGTTGGACTCGACGAGTTCAAAACACTGGCAAAGCCAGTGGCACACATTTTCACCGTAGTTCCTGTGTCGAACGTTCTGCGTCCAACGGCGTTTCCGTTTGGCCTGACAGGCCGGTTTCCGTTTCGAGCGGAAGTTCTTCTTCAAGCACGTCGATCCGCTGAGACAGCAAACCGATGTCCTGATCGATGTCGGATTCCCACGACGTGTCTGCCGCCATCATTGAAGCAGCTTCCGCCGCCCCTGCACCGGTTGTCTCTGGCGATGTGGCTTCTGCCGAGTTGGCATCAGCCGATGCCAGACCCTGACCACTTGCGACAACGGTCTCCGCCGGGGCGGCTGACGGAGCCAACCATTCCGACAGGGACTGAGAAGTAACAACCAGTACGGTCACGACGATAGCCAGTGAAGCACCCGCGACGAGCTTCCAGCGTTGCGTCTGTTTCGGTGCGAGGACCGGCTGCGGTATCGAATCCGGCAGCGGCGTTTTCGTCGGCTGCTGAACGTGAGCGAGGCAGCCTTCGAGCAGGTCTGCCAGTTCGCCCGCTGAATCGAAACGGTCGTCGGCGTTCTTTGCGTGTAACTTGTTGACGATCGCGGCGAGCCAGACCGGAATGTCCGCGTTGACTTCGGGCAGCGGCCGCGGATCAACGTCGATGATTCGCCGCAGCAAACCCATCGTTGTCTCAGCTCGGAACGGCGGACGGCCGGCGCACATCGTGTACAGGACGCTGCCCAGGCTGAAGAGGTCTGATCGATGGTCAACGGCTTCTCCGCGAGCCTGCTCGGGAGACATGAACTGTGGCGTTCCGGCGATGACTCCGCTGCGAGTCATGCTGGCATCGTCCACGGCGCGGGCGAGACCAAAGTCGGTGAGCATCGCTCGTTCGACGTCGCGTTCCAGCAGGATGTTTCCCGGTTTGATGTCGCGATGAACAAGGCCCTGCTCATGCGCCGCCTGCAAACCGCGAGCGGCCTGAATGCCGATCCTCAATACTTCTTTGGTTCCAAGTTGCCCGTTCCGACGAACGCGTTCCTGCAAAGACTCGCCGTCGACAAACGGCATGACCAGGAACGGCAGCCGGCCCGTCGAATCGACCGAGTGAATCGCCAGAACGTGCGGATGAACCACCGCCGCTGCGGCTTTCGCTTCTCGAGCGAATCGTTTTCTGGCCGCGGCGCTGGTCGCGTAGTGCGGTGCCAGGACTTTCACGGCGACGAACCGGTTGAGCTTCGAATCGTACCCTTTCAGGACGACGCCCATCCCGCCGCAGCCGATCGGTTCGATGATGTCATAGTCGCCGAGCATGCCGAGCATCATTGGACTGTCGGACGGTTCCAGAAAATCCAGCGGCACCTTGCCGACCGAACTTTCGACCGTCGACAACGGCGAAACGATGAAGTCGGCATCTTCCGAATCGCCCACCGAGCTGCTCGTGTCGACGCTCCATTTCTCGGCGGTGTCGAGGTCGGCGTTGAGCAGCGAGCTGGCCTCGTCCCACCATTCGTGCCCGGCCGCCAGCGTCTCCAAAGCTGACCGACAGGCGTCGCAGTCTTCGAGATGCTCGGCCACGGCAACCTGTTCGGCATCGCTGAGTTGCTCGTCCAGCAACTGCTTCAACCGATCAGGATTGCAGGGGGAAACACGAACGGCCATGACTCAAACTTCCGATTCCAGTTTCTCAATGTGTATTCTCAATTTCGCCATGACGCGACTTCGCGCCACGTAAATCGCGCCTCGCGACAGACCCAACTCTTCGCACACGTCGACCAGCGGCTGCTGCTCAACGCTCGTCTTCCAGAACGCCTGCCAGGTTGCTTCTTCAAACTGCTCCTGAACATGCTCCGCCGCAAACTGAAACAGCCGCCGCCGATACTCCAGATCGAACAGCGCGGTGTTCTCTCCAACGGGATCCGGCTGTTCGTTCATCAGTCGAGCGAACTCGCTGTCGCCGGTTCCGCGAGTGTGTCGCCCTTCGCGCTTGAGCAGGTTGATGGTCAGGTTGCGGGTGATCGTCGACAGCCAGCCTCGAAACGAACCTTTGGCTTCATCAGGATCCCAACGATCGATCGCTCCCGAAACGGCCAGCAGAACTTCCTGAACCAGCTCGCGAGCGTCGGCGTGTTGCAACCCTCGCCGCCTGGCAAGCCGTTCGATCAGCGGTTCGTAAATCTCCAGAAACTCACGCCACGCCTGCTCGTCCTGCGGATTCCGCAGTCGCAGCAGCAGGCTCGGCCTTGTTTCCGGAGAGGTTTGCATTCATTCGCCTTTGAGAGATATCACAATCGCCGGCCGTCGATCTTACAGGAATCCGTCGAATAATCTGAAAAATCATGCGAGCCTGGCGGGTCGACTTTGTCGATTTCGCACAGATTCACGGCTTTCAATGCAGCGTCGACGTCATCCGCTGCCGATCCTGAACGACGAAAAGTGAGATTTCGCACGTATCAGGCGGGATGAGTTTGCTACACTTCCTGCCGGTTTCTATTCGCGACAGTGGTTCATGTCGCGGTTTACGGTCTGGCAAACAGACGTTCGTTTTACAAAGGACAATCAAATGACGAAGTATTTTCCCATGCTTCTTCTTGCGGCAGCGATCGGCTGCACGCAGGGAAGTGCTCCCGACTCCGTGCCTGAAAGCACGACCGACATTTCCACCGAGCCGGCTTCAACGGAAGTTGCCGACTCTGGAATGGAACTGCCAGACGCGTCAGCAACAACCGTCGAATTCTTCTGCCCAGGCATGACCTGAGGCGGCTGCCGCGCAACGGTTACCAAATCGTTGAAATCGCTACCGGGTGTAGCGAACGTCGAAATCGATGCTGACGCTCTTACCGCAACCGTCTCAGTTGAAGCTGGAAAATTTGATGCCGCGAAAGCAGTGGCTGCTCTCAAAAATTCGGGTTTCCCTGCTAAAACTGTTAAGGCAATCGAAGCCGCCGCTGAAGAAGGAGCAGACGCTCCCGAAGAAACTTCGGACGCTCCTGCTGAAGCCGCTGAATCGGAAGAAACAACTTCCTGATTCGCTGACGACTTTGATCTCTGAACCACAAAGCAGCCGCGAGAATCAATCTCGCGGCTGTTTTCGTGCGCCGTTTGCCGCTTGCATCAACGGCCACCCGCTACTTATCAGAACCGAGGATCGCAGCCAGTCGTTCGAGTACGTCCGCGTTGCCAAGCTCGGCTTTCCCGAACCCATAGACAGCTCCGGCAGCCACCGCCGACTCCTGAGCCTCCGGAAAATTTGAAACCAGCATGACCGCAGCGTTGCTCATCGCAAAATCCGATTTGACCATGTGAAGGATGTTGAGACCCTCACTGTAGTCACGGTCCAGCTTCCGATTGATCAGCACGAGATCGAAATTGCCGGACTGCAACGCGGCAATCGTGTCGGACTCACTGTGAGCCCTCACGATCTCAACATCGAAATGCTCATTCAGCAATCGGCTGATCGCAGCGTGATCCGGGTTGCACTGCCCGACATCGAGAACTCGCCTGGTCATTGGATGTTATTCCAGAAGTGGTTGGACACGATCTCGCTCGCCGGAAATACCGGGCCGACGCTCGAAAGAACAATACACCAGCACAGTCGATTCTTCGATCGCCACACATCGCTTTGACGCGTCGAGTGGTGCAGAAAGAGAGAACAAAGAAAGGACAGGGATTGTACTGAGCGGTCTGAGAGTCTTGCTCGAAGACGTCAGGGGCACTCGCTGCAGGAATTACCCCGAACAGCCGTTGATGTTGCTCAGCTTCGAGACGCCGCGAGCTTTCGCGAAGTTGTTGATCGCTGCCCGGCTGGTGGCGAAGACGACGCCAAACATGCGGTCGTTCTGTCTCAGCTTCTTCAGGCGAGCCTGCCACAAATCACCGTTGCTGCCGAGCCGTTCCAGAATTCCCGCCACTTCGGACGGCATGCGAGCCTTGTCTCGACGCAACAGACGGCCCGACCAGTCCAGTAGACGCAGATAGCTCGCCAGGTTGACCTTCGGCGAAATCCCCGCTCGCTTCCCGCCACGCTCACGACGATCTTCCAGCGGAGCCAGCCAGAATGATTCGTCTTCCAGCGTCTGATCGAGCCGCGTCCGGTCCGCCGGCTGATCGACCACATCTTCCAGCACGCCGCGCTCTCGACAATCCTCGACACGAGCCTTTACCGACGTATGTGGCGAGGCCTCCGGAGTCTTCGCCAGCCCTGCCGCCAGCGGATTCAAATCCACATAGGTCAGAGTTGTCAGCAACGCTTCTTCATCCAGGATCGCGATACTTTTGTAGCGAGCTTCCCAGAACGTCCCGCGGCACTGGTCTTCCTGATTCGCCATGCGGGCGAGCGGTTCCTTGAGGCACTTCATGAACCATCCCAGCGAATTCAGCCGCTCGCGAGCCTGACTCAGCCACTTCGTATCAGTCAGCCGATCCTTAACCCACGCCGGAGTCACGTCGAGCGGCTTCCGATCCTTGCCCCGAGGCGGAAACAGCCGCCCCCACCGCCGCACCACGTCATCATCGGACCACTCCCGAGCGACATCGTCGTTCAGCATCAGGACAACATGCAGATGATTATCCAGCACGGCATAGGCACACACATCAATGGCAAAGATCCCAGCCAGTTCCTTGAGCCGATCTTCCACCCACTGCTTGCGATGCTCGCAGCCTTCCCCACACAGAAACGCCCGCCGCACGCACCGTGAGATGCAGTGATAAAACGGCGTCACGGAAGAATCCACCAGCGTTTTGCGAGCCATCGTCATCGGAATTCTCCCGTTGAAAGATGTGTGTAGACGATAAGTATAGCTTTTAGCGGACCGGTCATCTCA
>JBLFXD010000384.1:0-6843 GCA_047611045.1 Planctomycetaceae bacterium
CGCGGCTTTGAAATACCGCCGCTGGTAGACGTGTCCCGCTCCTGGGAAAAGGAACGCGAGCAACGCGGCTAACGCGGGGTTTCGTAATTTGATTCTGGGATCGGTCATCAGTCTGAAATGCACCGGTTGAGTTTGTAAGTAGGTGTCCGCTCGCCAAAGTCAGAGTCCGAGAACATTCACTCGAAATCCAGCGGGCGATTGTAGCGCCGCCGGCCAAAGAAAGGCCACCCCGGCGCGATTCCCGCATTCTCGTTAGTCAGGCACCATTACCCGACTCCCTCGCCCGAGGTTGCAGCATCTCGAAAACTTCCGAGGCTCAAATACAAAAAAAAACGCTGGCCTCGTCGATTTGAGACCAGCGGATTTCGATTCTTCACACCTCGCCGACTCAGGCGTCGCCGGGTGAACGCGTTCAGTTCGCGGCAGCAGCATCTGCCGGAACGGCGATCGCCAACTGCTCTGTTTCGGTCTGGACCTCGACTGTCAATTCTTCTGGCACCTGGTAAGCCGCTTTGGCACCGGTTCTCCTGACGAAGGCTGAAACTTTCAAAGACTTGATCTCGCTGGAGTTCTTAAGCTCAACCATGTCTTTCAGTGCTTTTTCAATTGTCGGAGCGATTGCGTCATAACTGGTGAGCTTACTCCCTTCGATAATGCCAGCGGCTTTCCTGCCAATCTCTTTGGTAACGTCTTCGTCCTCGTAGGCGATAACCCAGAAGGCGACTTCGATGTTGGCGAGCGAGACTTTCGAGTCTGGATCGAAAGCTGTTCTTTGCTGGTAGGACTCAGGAGCCTGCAGCTTGAGTTCTGTTTTCCCTGAATTATCGAACACGAATGCTTTTACCTTACTGTCCTTTCCAAAAGTGATTTTTCCCGACGTCTTTGCGGCTGTTCCGGTTTTCCATGTGATGAGTGGGTCGGCAGTATGGGCTGCCTCGACATGTGCAGTCACTGCGGTTTTGATTGCCTCTTTGGCAGCGTCTGCTTCGGCTTCGGCTTCGGCTTTGGCAGCGGCTGCGTCTGCTTTCTTTTTGGCAGCGGCTGCGTCTGCTTTCTTTTTGGCGGCGGCGTCCGGTGCAACCGGAATCTGAAGATGATGCGAGACTCCGTAAGGAGTAGCGACGTGTAGATCGATCACCTTGCCCACGTCTTCGCGGTCTTCGATCTTGTCCTCACGGATTGCTGGAATGGTGACCTGCAGGACATTCCGGCTGATGACGACAATCTTGTCTGTCCCCAACGCTTGACCAGCAGCGATTACTTTCGTGCCGGTCACGCTGAAGTTGCGACCAACGAGGAAGAGTGTTGTCTCCGATACGTCGGTGTTGTCCGATTTCTGATGAACGCCCGGCTCACCGTAGAAGCCGATCAGCTCGGGGCCGAGGCTTGTCTGGCCGCCTTCGAACAACTGGGTTCCGCCAAGGCTGTTTTCGTTAGGCACCTGCACGATGCTGTTCTGCAGTGGAAGCTGTTTTTCGAGCTGGTTGACCGCTTTTTCCAGACGCCAGACGTCGCCGTGTCGGTACTTGCTCTTGTCTTTGAAACATTGCTGGCAAAGGTTTTGCAGTTCGACAACTTCCTGACCCAGCGACACTGAATCTTCGAGGTCAAACTTTCGGCTGTGAGGCTTGTCGAGCCGGTACCAGCTGCTGCGAAAGTCGACATTGACCTGCGTCAGGATGGAAGGCATCAGCACCACCGCGACGCATTCACGAGTTCCGGCTTCCAGCATGCTGGTTCTCATGCCGGCGTCACGACTTGGACCACCAATCAACATCTCATTGAAGAAGACTCTGGCGTTGCTGGGCGTTGGCGGCGTCTGAATCCGCGGTTGGAATCGCCAGCCGAATGTGTCAGTGCCGTGCGAGAATCCAACAACGGTTCGGTTCAACGCGATCGTGTCGAGTTCCGTCTCGAGCCGTCGAGCGTACTGCAGATACTCCTGAGCGTTGATCTGCCCGGAAGCCAGCGCGACGGACAGCGTCAATTGAATCTCGCGTCGAGAACTGAACGAGTCGGCCACATTCTGATCCTGCGTGACTGGATCAATTGCAAACACATGAATCGGCCATTTGCAGGCGACATAGTCACGGAACAGTGACACAGCATCAGGAGTTGGTTGCGCTCCCCAGAAATGTGGCATGTACCCCCCGGTGTGCAGGTTTCCATGCTCGGCGGCGACACGCTCGATGTCGTCGGCGATTTGCAGATCGAGCAGTGCTGAGTCCACAAGGATTGCCCAACCAAGGGCTTCAAAGATGACTTCCGTTAGTTGCGAGTGCCCCTTCAGATTGTGGCGATACTGCGCGCGTCGAGTCGTCAGGTCTTCTTCAAGCCGGATTGCATTGGCGAGCCCAACGCACTCCGTTTCCCATGGGCGATAGTGGGTCGTTTTTTCAGCGCGGGCGAGCATTCTCCACGCCTTGTCGAGTTCTTCCCCAAGGAAGGCCCGGACGTTGTGATACTCCGGTTTTCCACCCGCACCCATTTCCGCGTGAGTCGCAGCGGAGAGGGCGATTTGTTCCAGCTCCTCAACGCCGAAAACATTGCGGAGTTGTGTTGCCGAAACCGGATAGCGACCGTGCCGTGCTTTGGTGGCGATAGGACTAACTGGAATTGCTTCAGGCACATCGCCTTTCTTCTTGTCGGCTTCTGCGATTTTCTGTACGGCTTCTGCGGCTAGTCGACCCGCTTCCGAGGCGGATTGAACGGCTTTTTCTTCAAATTCTTTGAAGGCCTCGTCACGTTCCTTGGCTTCCGCCTCGACCAGTGCGGCTTCCGTGGCAAGCTTTTCGGATTCTGCCGCGACCTGTTTCAGGTTTGCTTCTGCCTCTTGCTGCTGCTTTTCAAGCGATTCTTTTTTCTCTTCTTCGCTTTCCAGCAGCGACATCAGTTTTGCGATTGCCTGTTTTG
Source organism: Planctomycetaceae bacterium (assembly GCA_047611045.1). Lineage (GTDB taxonomy): Bacteria > Planctomycetota > Planctomycetia > Planctomycetales > Planctomycetaceae > JABMPE01. Next base: position 2,914 of record JBLFXD010000384.1, read on the forward strand.
AGTCATTTGCCCGTTGCTCGTTGCTTTTGATCGCGTTCCAAGCAGATTTTGCTGCCTGGATCTGAGCGGTCAAATTCTCACCATTCGCTTCGTCGATTGGCAACTCGGCTGGAGCGGGAGGTGTCTGTGGTTTCACTTCTGGCTGATTCGATTTCGGTGCAGATGGAAGCTCTAAACGAGTCTTCTCGATCACTTCAGGAGTCAAAGAATAGTTCAGTTGTTTTGCCGTCCTGATGAACTGACTGAAGTCTGTGTCGTCGACGAATATTTTGCTGATTGGACCATCCAGATCGCTGAATTTCAGAACCAATATTCGGTTCTGTGTCTCAAGCTTTGCGATTTCAGCTTTGATCGCCTTAATACTTGCTTCGTTTTGCGACTTCTCCTCCTCAAGCTCCTTTACCTGCTTTCGTATCGACTCGGCTTGTTCAGCAGCAGCTTTTGCTTTCGCGGCAGCATCTTTCGCTTCGGCGGCCGCAGGTTTCGCTTTGGCGGCGGCAGCCTCAGCTTCCTTCCGTGCAGCCTCAGCTTTTGTCTCGGCAGCCTCAGCTTTTGTCTTCGCAGCCGCCGCTTCCTGCCTGGCTTTATCTGCCGCTTCCTGGGCTGCATTAGCTGATGGCAGCGTTTCAGCGAGTTTCCAACGCCCAGGGACAACGTGTCGAGCAGGTCGTTGATGACGAGGCTTTGGAACGTCGACTCCAAAAGCTTGTCAGAAATGCACGGTGTCACGGACAGCGTGACCTCAGCTCCGTAGCCTTCGCGAGTTTTCGTGCCAGGAAGAACGGACACCGGAAATCGCATCAGATTCATCGAGTAGCCTGGTGCGTCGGCAGTGTCATCTCCTTCGTTGATCCGGCGAAGCTGGTTCAGGTGATTCAGGTATCGAGACAGCTGGTCGAGCTTAATGGTCGGCTCAAGAGCGATGCCTGGCTGGGCATCACCATCGACTGTGGAAGTTGTGATGGTAGCGTTCGTCAGGTTAGGAGCATTTGCCACATTGAACGTCGGTGCAGAAGAAGGTCTTGCCGCTGCACCCGGGATTGCCTGGGCCGATTGAGTTCCGTCCGGTGCAGTCTGGATCGCTTGAGGACCTCCAAGCGCAGCTTGCAGCGCCAGTGACTGAATCAGGAACGCCTGATCGCTACGGCTCAGGTTTGCCTGGATCGTCTCCTTGAACTTGTTTGCTTCCTTATCCAGAAGCTCTTCGTACTGTGCTCGGTGGCGAGTCAGGCGGGCTTCTCCCCAGATGTCTGGTTGCTTAACCACGACTGTCCCGAGCTGGTCGATGTCTTCCTGCAGCTCGTCGATCTTGTGGGCGAGTTTCTCGACCGACGTGCGCGACCGAAAAAAGCCAGGTAAGCCTCCAGCGTCGGTTTGCTGAACGGAAACGATAGTGGCTGATGCGGCGACGAGGCACGTAGAAATGACGGCGGTTTTCCAGTTGAAGCGAAGCATGACGGCCCTCCCTGATCGAAACGGTTAAGTGTCTGCAGAGTGCCACCACGTAAGCAGAATTGCTCTATGGATACGCCTACAGATTACTGTACAGATTCTACAGATCGGCCGGTTCGTTACCTCTGTACGGATTTTTCTGGGAGGGAGTAGCCGCGTTCTTCGAATCGGATGACTGCAATGCTCAATTTGTCCCCGAATCCTCTGATCGCGCAGATGCGGTGACGAATTCGAAACGAATCCGCCGATGCTTCAGGTTTTATTGAAGTTTTGAAGCCAAAACGCTTTCGGAATCCAATCGTGGCCGTCCCCGGCATTGTCTCTCCAGCGCAAGAACCACTGGATGACGGCGTTCACCGGGGAACAGGAGTGATCGTCAGGACGGAATCCGCGTGCTATCGAGGATCTGCCTGATGACGCTGCGGGCTCGTTCCCGCTGGCCTTCCCGGACGAGGCCCTTGCAGGCAACACGGTGAGCGAGCACCGGCACTGCCAACTGTTTGACATCGTCGGGCGTGACGAAATTACGGTTGTCGATGACGGCTTGAGCCTGAGCGGCTCGGTACAACGTGAGAGCGCCGCGCGTGCTGACTCCGAGTGTCAGCTCGGCATGTTCGCGCGTCGCCGTCACGATGGCGAGTAAGTAGTCGTTAATCGAATCGTCCACGCTCACATCGCGAGCGGCCTGTTGCAGGCTCTGCAGTTGTGACGGTTCCAGCACCGGCTGAAGCTGGTCGACGGGCTCGCCGTTGCGGTGCAGCTTGAGAATTTCGCGTTCGACGCTCAGCTCCGGATAGCCGATCGAAATGCAGAGCATGAATCGGTCGAGCTGGTTCTCGGGCAGCGGGAATGTTCCTTCGAACTCGAATGGGTTCTGAGTGGCCAGCACGAAGAACGGGGGATCGAGCGGGTGCGTCGTTCCCTCGATCGAAACCTGCCCCTCGTTCATGGCCTCGAGCAGAGCACTCTGAGTTCGCGGCGTCGTGCGGTTGATTTCGTCGGCGAGCAACACATTCGTGAAGATCGGCCCGCGTCGGAATTCAAACTCGCCCTGATTCGGCAGAAACACGCTCGACCCGAGAATATCGCTGGGCAGCATGTCCGGCGTGAACTGCAGCCGCGTGAAACCGCTGTTGAGGCTTTTGGCGATCGCTTTGGCCAGCGACGTTTTGCCGACTCCCGGCGCGTCCTCAATCAGCAAATGCCCTTCGCCAATCAACGCGACCAGAGCCAGCCGCACGGCCTCCGGCTTCCCAATGACGGCGGCCTCGATGTTCTTTGCGAGTTTCTCAACCAGCGGATTAGTTTCGGACACGTTGCCTCTTTCTTCAGGAGCATCTTCTTTGCAGTTTGGGCACTGGCTATTGAAAATAGCATTGTGTGAATGGTGGTCAGTGTCCCCCCCGGCGTGCAAGTCGTACTTGACGACACTCTCAATTCGCGTTTGTCGCCCGCTATTCACGCTCGCCGAAGTTCAGCGGCTTCTGGCCGTTTCTGATGCGTTCAGGATTCGGGTTGTTGAAGCCGTAGCCCTGCTTCCAGAGTCGATCGAGGTGCGACTCTTTCGGAGTCGATGCGCAGCCTGCGGTGATCACAAGCGTCGCAAGCACGACCAATCCAATTGCCGGTTTCATTCGCAGATCCTTTGCTGAGGACGGCGGATGTTGTCGCGCTCTGCCAGTTTGCGGCAACATCAGAATCGGCGATGGGGCTTTCAGCGACTGGTTGTCAGCAGACGGACCGTCGTCTCTGGATGATTGGCTGCACACAAACTGGAACGGAGATATTCTGGCTCTTCGGCCCCGTGTCAGTTCAAGGTCGCGCGAATCTCATTCAACGTGGTGCTCAGTGTGCTGATCTGGTCTGACTGGATGCTGAGCTGGCTGGTCTGGGCCGACACCGTTGGGCTGAGAGCGTTCAGTTGATCTCGCAGAGCGGCCGCTTCGTCGTTGGCCAGTGCGGCAGATGCACTGGCCGAGTCGGCTTGGTCATTGGCTTCTGACGCTTCGGAAATTCCGATGACGCCCAGAGTGACACCAGCCACGCCGGCTCCGACCGAGAAGAGAGTGCCGGTGTCGAATGCCGCCAGCAGGCCGCCGTCCGGAGACTGCCCTCGGATCACTGTCGCGGTTGGATTCGCGAGAACTTTCCTCGTCAGCAGCAGGCTGGACTTCGCGGCTGGCGGAGCCACGTCGGCCGTCCAGACTCGAACCCACGAAGTTTTCGAGCCGACAGTGATGTTCCAGTTTCCGCCCTTCAAACCTGCCAGCTGGAAGTCGCCTTTGGCGTCGGTTCGCGCTGTGCGAGGATCCAGTTTATCCTGTCGGGCAACGACCAGAATTCCCGCCTGAGGCAGTCCGCCGCTGTTCACAAAGGTGCCATGAAGATCCCCGTGCTGATCGAGTGAAACGTCTGAAATTTCAGGCATCGGCGGTGGCAGCGGGTTTCTGTCGAAATGAGACATCCCAACGTGCGACC
>JBLFXD010000385.1:0-6838 GCA_047611045.1 Planctomycetaceae bacterium
ATCAACGAGTACCGCAGCAACAGCTTTGCAAAGAACGGAATCAGCGCCGGCCTGACCGATGGCACCTTGATTTTGGGACGAAACAAGAGTTCGATCCGCGACGGTGCGAACACGAAAATGTTCGCGTTGAAGCTTTCAGGACAACCGGAAGAGGGAGGACGCTTTCGCCTGACGTTGACCGCGACCGATAAGTCCGGCAAGACAATCGGAACGGTCGGTTTCAACGCCCCGGCTCAGGCGGTGCTCGGCAACGTGGCCGTCGTCAATAACTTCGAACCGGAAAGAGGGAAGGCACGCGGCGGTCGATTCCGATTCAAAAACTGGGCGGTCGGCGGTGCCGCGTTCACGGTGACTCCCAAGCAGAAGTTCGGACCGATTCTCTGGTCGATGTACTCGTTGAGCGATTCTCGTGGTGACGAAGGTTTCGTCATGAAGATGAGTGCTCTGACCGGGCCGCTTGGCGAAAAAGATAACCAGAACGTCGAGCTGCAGATTCAAAAAGACGGCGAATGGAAATCGCTCGGAACCGCGAAGCTGGACACCGATGCCTGGACGGCGATCTTCCGCATCCCCAACTGGGACGAGAAGTCCGCAGCTCCCTACCGACTCGTCTATAGCGAAAAGGGAACGGACGGTTCGGTAACGGAATCCGAATGGACCGGCACGATCAAAGCCAACCCCAGCGGTCGACCGCTGCGTCTGGGAGCGTTGACCTGTCAGAAGGACTACGGATTTCCGTACGAACCCGTCGCCAACAATCTGGTCAAACTCGACCCGGACATGCTGTACTTCTCGGGCGATCAGCTTTATGAAAATCACGGCGGGTACGGCCTGATCCGCGACCCGGCCGACCGAGCGATCCTGAATTACCTTCGCAAGTTCTACATGTTCGGCTGGTCGTTCCGAGACGCTTTGAAGGACAGGCCGACCGTCTGCATTCCCGACGACCACGACGTCTTTCAGGGAAACTACTGGGGCGAAGGCGGTGCCGCGATGCAGGGGCTGGACAAGGGGGCCTCGTCGAAAGGCGGCTATCGCGAACCGGTCAAGATGGTCAACGCCGTGCACAGAACGTGCGCCGGGCATCATCCGGACGTTTACGATCCCACGCCGGTTAAACAGAACATGAGCGTCTATTATGGCGACATGGTTTACGGCGGCGTCAGCTTCGCCATTCTGAGCGATCGACAATTCAAAAGTGGACCGGAGCGTGTCGAAACCGGCAGCGGCCGCGCGGACCATGTCAAGGATCAGGCAGTCGACACAGCGTTTCTCGACAAGCCGGGGCTGGTGCTGCTCGGTGAGCGTCAGGAAAAATTCCTGGAAGAATGGGGCAACGACTGGCGAGGCCACTCGGTTAAGGTGTTGCTCAGTCAGACAGTCTTCGCCGGAGTCGCGACTCACCACGGCGGCTACAACGGCTATCTGAAAGCGGACCTGGATTCGGGCGGCTGGCCACAGACCGCTCGCGACAACGCGATCAATATCCTCCGAAAATCAAAGGCGCTGCACATCAACGGTGACCAGCACTTAACGACACTTTCGCAATACGGCGTCGACAAACAGCGAGACAGCAACTGGTCGTTCTGCACGCCAGCGATCGCTGCCGGTTACCCTCGCTGGTGGCGACCGGACGAAATGGGCATGCCTCATCAGAACCGCCCGAAGCACGGGCATGACAACACCGGCGAGTTCCTCGACGGCTTCGGCAACAAGGTCTACGTCTACGCCGTCGGCAATCCCGAAGTCGGTAACAAGAAAAATCGTTACGAACTCGCTCATCAAAAGGCGAGTGGTTTCGGACTGGTGACGATCGACACGGTAGCAAAGACGTACCACCTGGACTGTTTCCGGTTTCTCATCGACGCGACCGATGGAAAAGCTGGCAACCAGTTCCCGGGTTGGCCAGTGACGATTCGCCAGAACGAAAATGCTGGTGAAAACAATCTTGGTTAACACTCTGCTGAGCACGGCGTTGTGGTCTTAGAATACCGTGAAGTCAATTCCGTCATTCCCGCGCAGGCGGGAAACCAGTAAGCATTGACGACGCCAGTCACCGTTCACTGCGTGCCCGCCTGCGCGGGCATGACGCTTGCGGATGTTTGCGTTTATTCAGATTGGTTTGTTGTTTGCAGCGGCGATAGTAGATGGGCAGTTTCGTGTCAGACTCGGTCAGCATCTTTGATAACGAATCGCTGGAGCAGCTGCGTAAAGAAACGCAGCTTGATCCCGAGCATCTTCGCGTACTGCGCAACGGGCTGTTCAAAAAGTTCGAGGCAGACGACATCGCGCTGAGCCGGTTTTCTGAACGTGACCGAGTTGTCTGTCACTCTTTGGAACTGTTTCGCCGATGTGATTCTCAGGTCGACGGCGCGTCGAAGTTGCTTTTGAAAACCGCAGCCGGGATGCTGATCGAATCGGTGATTCTGCGCATCGCGACGGGACGTTCGACGCTGTGTGTCTCCAGCCAGGTCGGATGCGCCGCGGCGTGCGACTTCTGCGCCACCGGCAAAATGGGTATCGCTCAGAATCTGTCGTCGGCTGAGATCCTTGATCAGGTCGTCCAGACGGGGCAACTTCTGGCATCCGAAGGCCGACGACTGCACAACATCGTCTTCATGGGCATGGGCGAGCCGTTTCACAACGAGGAGAATCTCTTCGAAACACTGGACGCTCTGACGTCGCCGAAATTATTCAACCGCTCGCCCGGCAGCATCCTGGTTTCAACCGTTGGCGTCCCGGACGGCATGAGACGATGTGCCGAGCGATTCCCGAAGGTGAATCTGGCGTTGAGCCTGCACAGCGTGAACCCGGAAGTCCGCCGCGAGCTGATCCCGCTGACAAAGAAGCACCCGCTCGACGAGCTCCAGGCAACAATCCGCGAGCTGAACCGCCGGCAGGGCATCCCGGTGATGATCGAGTATCTCATGCTGGCTGGAAAGAACGACTCGCCCGACGACGCGTCTCAACTGATCGAGTGGCTGCACGACCTGGGCGTCCACGTCAACCTGATCCCGTACAACGAAATCGAAGACGCCCCACATCTGACCGGCACCGAAGACGCGAAGATCAGAACCTTCGCCTCACAACTGAAAGACGCCGGCCTGACAACCACCGTCCGCTACTCCCTCGGCAGCGACATCGCCGCCGCCTGCGGCCAGTTGGTTCGCAAAGAAAATCGCGAGCAAGCAACGGCCAACAACTGGGAATTGCCGCACGCATAGATCGTGTTTCGAAGCAATACTTGCTTGCACTTCCGAACATCGATGAGGCGTCGGCATCTGCGTTAATGAGTTCAGTGGGTTCGTCTTGACGGACCAAAGCATCGCCGCTGATCGAGCTGGTGCGTCGAGACGCACCCTACGAGACCAATGCCACAAAGATTGCGGCTGAGCAAATGAAACGTTCAACCGAAGAGAGATTGTTTTCGTTTGGGTGCCTTGTTGTGCTCGTTGGAGTCGGCGTCTTTGGCTACCTCGCCTTTTCATCTCATTGGAAATACTCAGGTGGCATTGCGGGACTAATCGGGAGTGTGGTGTTCATCTGCTGGATCCGAGTTAAGCGAGACGATCGCAGGCATCATGAAGCATTGATCAAAGCATTTGTCGAGGCCGGACTGCCCCTTCCAGAAATCAAAGTACAAAACACGTACGGATTCCCATTTTTCACGCTGACGTTCGAGTCTGAGGCAGCGCTTCAGCAGGCTGAGGCGTCGGGCGGTATCGCATCTTTCAGGCAGGTCATACAGAACCTCTATGGCGACATCGGTCCCAAGCGACAACCGTTTAACGCCGAGAGAGCGATCTACGCCACATACACAGGCCGAAGGTGAAGCAGGGGAGCTGCGCAGCCACGGTTTTTCCGTGCCGAAGTTTCCGTTGTGGTTGCAAGCAACCACCCTACGGTTCTTGTGGTCGGCAGGAACCGGGGCTGCGTCGGAGGCGGCAGAGCGTGGGTTAGCCGAAGTGCTCGTCGTCGTTCATCAGGTCGCTTTCGCTGATGAGTTTGAAGTTCTTTTCGCGGAGCACTTTGGTGGCCGTGTCGATGTCTTCGACGTGGACGGCGATTGAGCTGTGGCCTTCGTGGCGGTAGAGCAGGGGGTACATGTAGTTGACGTTGACTTCGGCCTGGAGCAACGACGACAGCACGGCGACAAAGGGCTGCGGGTGGTCGGGGAGTTCGATACCCAGGACTTCGTTTTCGAAGAAGGTGAAGCCGGAAAGTTCGAACAGCTCGCGGCCGCGTTCGACCTGGTCGAGCATGACTCGGGCGATGGCGACGTCGATTGTGTCGACGATGCTCAAGGCGATGATCCGAACGTCGTGGCGTTCGAGATGCTGCATCAACTGGTTCAGACTGCCGACTCGATTTTCGATGATCACGCAGAACTGAGTCAGCGCTGGCCAGTCACGACCGCGCATAGTGGCGGCGTCTGTGAACTCGCCTTCGCCAAAATCCATCGACATGTGGAACTCCGTTTCGTTGTCTTTTGCGGGGGCTTTTTACCTGCGGGATAATCAGTCAAGAAATGAGGCCGTGACAGCATTGGACACTCGAGCGAGCCACGTTCCGTGTGGCTCCTGCGGTTTTGTTGTCAGCAGCACGGCGAACGAATTCTGGTCGGGGTCAATCCAGAGAACTGTACCAGTCGCTCCCCAATGTCCGTAAGTCCGACTTCCCATGAAGTCGCCAAAGTTCGCACTGTGAGCCGGCCAGTTCAGCCGCCACCCAAGCCCCCAGGGGCGAGTGCGGCGGTCGACTTCCGGCACGTCGGCCATCATTTCGAGCTGGTTTCGCGTGGCGGCTCGGACCGTCGCTGGAGACAGAATCTGGGCACCGTTCGCCGGTGAGCCCAACATCATCTGACAGAATCGAGCCAGATCAGCGGGCGTCGTGATCAGCCCTCCCCACGGAGCACCGAGCGTCCGCCAGTAGCGATCGTTCCAGTTCCAGTCTTCACCGACCATTTCATCCGGGAGAAGCACTTCGGTCACTCGGTCCACGATGGGGGCGTCGCCTTCGAAGGCTTCGTCCGGCAGGCCGAGCCACGAGTCGACCATGCCGATCGGCTCGAAAATTTCACGCCGAACGAAGTCCGCACACGGGACGCCGCTGATTCGCTGGATGATTTCGCCCAGAATGGCGAAGCCCATGCTCTGGTAACGAACTCCGCGTCCGGCCGGAAAATCGAGTTCTACCTCGCACGTCCCTTCGACGAAGGCTGACAACGGTGCATGGTTTTTTCGAAGGGCGACGTTGTCAGGCAGCATATCCGGCAGACCGGACGTGTGTGTTAGTAGGTTTCGGATGCGAACAGCGTTCTTTCCATTCTTACCGAACTCGGGAATGTAGTCGGTGACTTTGTCGGACAGGGTGAGCAGGCCACGCTCGACCAGCAACAACGCTGCCGAAGCCACGAGCGGTTTCGTGATCGACGCGACGAGAAACATGGCGTCGTCACGCAGCGGCTCTTCGCCGTTCAACAATTGATTGCCGAAGAGCTGCGGTTGTACGACGGCTGAGCCGCGACCGGCGATCAACGCCGCCGACGAAATCGTGCCTTCTTCACAGAAACCGCTGAGAAGTCTGCACGCGGCCGACCATCGCTTATCAGAAATGCCAGCGTCCGTCGGAGTTGCGTAATCGAGTGATGAATCAGGCTGATGATCTGGCGTCATGCTGCTTTCTCCTGCGCTGCTCAAGCTGAAGTCCAGCGGCGGGCAACTGCCGCCGCGGTCTGGTTCAGCAAGTCATGTCACTCGTTGGTCCGTCGAGACCGGGGTCGTTGCCGGTGCGTTGTCAGCGGCGTCTTCTGTGGAAGAAGCGGATTCCGATCTTGCCTGCTCTTCGGCAAGCAGTTCCTGAATCTGACGTTTCGACGCGAGGTAGTAAACCGAGCCGATGGCTGCAATGAGGATCGTGGTGACTCGATAAGCGCCGACAGCTAAGAGGCCGATGCCGGGATTGGCACCTGCAAGTTCGTACGATTTCTGGACGGCGGCTTCGAGTGCTCCCACTCCGCCGGGTAATGGCACGATGACTCCAACGATCTCGGCCAGAGGAATCAGTAACAGGTGAGTGACGTAGCTGGGGGTTTCGGCGGCGGTCGCGACGACGCGGGCACAGCAGTAAAACGATGAGATGATCCCAAAGTGACCGATGACGCTGAGTACGACGGTCAGAGCGACGATCGCTCGCCGCTGCTGATACAGCGAGATTCCGTCGGCGATGTCCGCGATGATTCCACCCACCTTCGGAATGCGAATCAGGAGTTTCATCCACCAGGAATTTGGAGTGGCCGGATGAAGCATCACCAGTAGCCCGGTCAGGCCGGCGATGCTGCCTCCCCAAAGCACTTTCACGATCAGGTCTCGACGTTCGATGTCGTCAGCGACGAATAGCGTTGCTCCGGCTCCGACCATCAGGAGTCCCATCAGGCCGAGGATTCGGTCAAGCAGTATCGTGGCCACGGCGACGGACCTGCGTCCCTTCTGCTCGCGAGCCATCAGGACGCCTTTGACGACGTCGCCACCGACTGCCCCGGGAGAAACATAGTTGAACAGGTAACCGAGAAATCCGAGCCTCAGTGCGTCGCTGAACTTGAACGGAAAATCGAGCGCGACGACCAGCAGGTACCAACGGTAAAACGTCAGGATGATCGAGCTGCCGCAAAGCACAAAGGCGGCGACCAGAAACTGCCAGTGAATCGGCTCGGTGTAGAGTCGCTTAAACTGGTCGCTGTTCTGGTCGATCAGGAAGCCGACGATCCCCAGTGCAATCACCCATTTGATGATGCCCAGGGCGGGCCTGAAGTAAGCAGACAAAGTCGGATTCCTTC
>JBLFXD010000386.1:0-6832 GCA_047611045.1 Planctomycetaceae bacterium
TAATGCCGGCTGAGACAACCTTTCGCTATTCCGGTCATGGTGGCGCGGCGTCGGCCCTCCAGGTATCACCTCTCCCGCTTGCGGGGGAGGTCGCCGTCTCAGCGGCGGGAGGGGGCATCGAAGGTCGCAGGTTGTTGCAATGAAGGCTCTCAAACCCTCTCCCGGGCCTGAGAGCCCGACCTCTCCCAGAGGGAGAGGTGACGTGGCTGCTACTTGCTCGTCAGGCGGATGATGCCGTCCCAGTCGGTAGGGGCTCGGCGGTTGTGCTGGACGATGGGCATGGCCAGGAAGTCCTGAGCGCGGTCTCCGGCGGGCATGTTGTGAAGTGACTGCCAGGCACTTTCCCAGTCGCCATCGATGAAACACTTCACGCCTTCTTCGTACTGAGCGATGTGTTCGTCTTTGAGCAGCGGGTACTCATGCTCGGGCGGCAGCAACTCGCTGACGAACACCGGAGTCTCCATACCAACGGGGATCACTTTTCCGAGACGCCGAGTTCGCGCTTCCAGGTGGTCCAGCTTTTCTCGCACAAGATCTGCGGTTGCCTCGTCGAGCACAATGGGCACTCGAAGCTGCGTCGTCATTGTTTCCAGCCGGCTGGCCAGATTCACGACCGGCCCGAAGACGGTCACCTTGACCTGCTCTGACGTGCCAATCTTTCCGGCGACCGCCCGACCGTGGGCAATGCCGATGCCCATTTCGAAGTCAGCAAGCGCGTGCCCCGGCGTCGCCGACACCGTTTCAAACGCCTTTCGAATTGCCAGCGCCGCGCGGCACGCGTTTAACGGAGCGGACTCCGACGCGAACGGCCAGCCCCAGAAGCCCAAGGCCGCGTCGCCTTGAAAGTCTCCGGTGACGCCGCCGAAATACAGAATCTGCTCGGTCATTATCCCGAGCGCTTCGCTGACTCGGCTTAGTAAACCAGTCAAGTCATGAGCCGCGTTTTCGGCACGTTGACTGAAGCCTCGCAGGTCGCAGAACAGCACGGTCACGTCGCATTCGCGAGGTTCCAGAATGTCGGTATCCAGATCCTGACCGAGAGCTTCAAGGATCGGCGGCGCAAAAAACTGGCGCAGTCCGGCCTGGTGACGTTCCAACCGGCTGAGCCTTCTCAACGACGCCACGATTTCGGAAACCAGCTCTGTGAATCGAACATCGGCGCTCAGCAGCGCAGTGTGCTCGTCGACTCCGGATGCGAAGGACGCGGCATCGAGTTGGCCGGCGACGTACAGTCCTCGACGAGGCTCACCGGTCACCAGCACCGGCGTGCAGAACGCCCAGTTGAATCCGCCGGTCGCCGTGTATTGAGGGTCGGCGTTGTCGAGCTCGGGCTCCCAGACGTGCAGCACGCTGCGATTGCTCGAGACGATGGCCTCTCGAACAAGCCGGCTGCTGGGATGCACGCCGCCTTCGATTTCGTTTCGACGGTCCCAATGCAGAATCTCAACCTTGTCATCGACGGGCTCGACGATGGCGACGGCTTCGGCGCGAGGAATACCGGCCAGCAGAAGCTGAGCGACTCGCAGAAAGAAATCTTCGTCGGTGCGAGTTCCCCAGATCACGCTGGGAAGATGTGTCAGCACTTCGATTCGTTTGTCGGCATCGCTGAACGGAATCTGCTGAAGTTGCCCGGCGTCGAAACGGATTTCTTCCAGCAGATGATCGAGCTGGCTGGAATCATCCGCTTGCGAAGCGGCCAACCGAAACTCGGTGGCGCCCACGACGAACGCTTCACCATCGTGCAGCGTAAATTCCGTAGACGCGATTCCTGAGACAAATACAGGATTCGCAGACTCCGCAAGCTTTCGCCCGGAAACGTGTTCGTCAGTAATCGTCAGTTCGAGATGCCGACGAGACAGCATCGGCTCCCACGCGACAGGGACATCGGTGTCGTCCGCGCGCCCGACTGTGAAAGTCTTCTCGCTCGTCAGCGGTAACCGAATCCGCTGCCGACGATCAGGCCCCAGCACAATCAGATCGAACATCAAACAACCTTACCTTGAGGCACCCGGCTCGTGCTTACTTGACTGTCTTACTTTGTCACCTCGCCCCCTTGGGGGAGAGGTCGCGGTCTCAGCCGCGGGTGAGGGGGAAACGCAGCTTAACGTGTGCCCTCCCTCCCATACTCCAAGACGACGGAAACCCTCACCCGGTCCCGAGAGACCGACCTCTCCCGCAAGCGGGAGAGGTGACGATCTGACAAAAGTTTCGTCGTCCGAAATTCCTACAGCACCTTCGCAAGCGCCTCTCGAATTCTCGTTTCGCACCCCGGCCCAACCCACAACCACGTGTCTTCAAACTTGTCGTCGAAGCACGAGTCCGTCGGAATGTAACCGGGCCAGCACTCGCCGTAACCGATCGACTGAACGAACAAGTCGGGCTTCATTTCCTGAGCCAGCACCTGGTAACCGACGAAGGCTTCGCCAGGAAATAGAACAATCCGAGCTGCCCCGATTTCAATGACTGGCAAGTCTATCGGCTTGCCGCTGACAACTCGCTGTCGACTGCTCAGCGTCATGGCCGCGTGGATGCGTTGCCGGATCTCGACCGAGTCATCCTCGATCCGGTTCAGCAGGTAACCGGCGGTGAAGCGTTCTTCTTTTCGGAACGGAAGTTCGAGAGGCGTCGACCGAAAGCTGATCTCATCAATCGGTGTTTTCTCCGTCGCTTTCCAGGCAGCGGTCATGCCTTCGTAAATCCGATGAGCGAGTAGTTCGCGACTGGCCTGCGAACCGTCGTTGTAACGGCCGGCCGTGACGTCGCCGCTGCAACCGGACAGGTAGATCTGTTGGACCTTCTGATCGTCACGGCGACGGCGTTCGCGAGCCATCCCGACAAAGTCATAAGTCACGCCGCCTCGACCGTAGTAACTCATCGGGTGAGTGGCGTAGCTGTGCAGCGCGACCAGCGGCTTGTCGCCGTTCCAGAAACTGACCGTGCGAAGAAACGGGTCGATCAATCCGTCCGGCGCTCCCGCCATGAATTCGTTGCGGCCGGAGCTGCTGCCACGTCCGTACGAGACTCGACCGTCTGGATGCACGACTCGACGATTCGACGCGACCTTCTCGACTTTCGCTTTTCCAAGCCCCAGATGCGTGACCGGCGTTGCGTCCTCCAGCGAATCCTTCGCGGCAGCGGCAACTCGCTGAACGCAGTCCTCGTGGAAGGCAAAGTCGAACAACTCTCCCTTCAGGCCGGCGCGATTCAGCAGGTTCTCGGCCCCGCCGTCAACAACGGGAGCATCGTGCTGGTGCAGGCTACTGAGCAGAACTCGCACGGGTTTAGTGCCGACTGCCTTCGCGATGACTTCCCGCCAGCGTTCGTAGGACTCGTTGCGAATCTCGCACCAATCGACCGCGACGATGACAATCGGATCGTCGTCGCTCAGCAGAACGATGCCGTGAGTCTGCAGCGGGTCGACAATCTCCTTCGACTTCGTTGGCAGCAGCCCCATGCACCGATGCCCGAGTGGAATCGTGACATCGACTGAAAAACGCGAGACTCGAATCTGCTTTGCCATGATGCAATTCCTGGGTCGACAATGAGGCCTTCGGTTGTGGTCGTGTCAGTAAGTCTCTGAAATGTCGGCCGAGAAATCCAATCGGTCAGGAATGCCAAATGCAAATTCAGCTCAGATCACAACTACACCAACCAGGAGAAGCAACCAATGAGAATCACCAGTGCCTTGTTCGCGGCGATCGCGATGTCGACAACGTTCACCTTCGGAGCTGGCGGTGAGGCCTTCACCGATCCTGCCAAAGCTGGACCCGACTTCGCCGTGCAGGGCGAGTACGAAGGGACTCTTGGCGATAAGGAGTTCGGGCTGCAGTTAATCGCGCTCGGCGATGGAAAGTTCGACGGCGTCGTTCTCATGGGTGGTTTGCCAGGAGCTGGCTGGGACAAAAGTGCGAAGGTCAGCCTCAAGGGTGAAACCGTCGACGGCGTCACAAAGCTGGTTGGGACCGACTGGGTCGGTCAGATTTCGGACGGTGTCCTGACAGGTGGTGCCGGCAAAGCGAGTGTTTCTGCGAAGAAGGTTGAACGGAAGTCTCCAACGCTCGGAGTAAAGCCACCCAAGGGTGCGACTGTTCTGTTTGACGGCTCAAGTCTTGATGCCTGGGAGAGTGGGAAGCTCGTCGAAGAAGGCAAGCACAAGTACCTGGGCGTTGAAGCTCGCACGAAAGAGAAATTCGAAAACTTCACTCTGCACCTTGAGTTCCGCACGCCGTACATGCCGAAATCACGAGGCCAGGGGCGAGGCAACAGTGGGATGTACCTGATTGACCAGTACGAAACTCAGGTGCTCGATTCGTTTGGTCTGGAAGGCAAAGACAATGAGTGCGGCGGGATCTACAGCATTTCGAAGCCGGACCTCAACATGTGTCTGCCGCCTCTGTCGTGGCAAACGTACGACGTCGAATTCACCGCTCCGAAGTTTGACAAGGACGATAAGAGGACAGCCGCCGGCGTCGCCACAATTCGCCTCAACGGAGTCATTATTCACAACAAACGCGTGCTGGAAAAGCCAACCCCCGGCGGTCGCCAAAGCGACGAAAAACCAGGCGCGCTGTTCCTGCAGAACCACAGCAACCCGGTCGTGTACCGCAACCTCTGGATCGTGAAGAAGTAGTATCGTTCTCAACCGACGTCGGCGCAATAGAAAACCCGCCACTCACGTTGAGTGGCGGGCCGGATTCGCGGGAATCCAAATCTTGAGTTCCACAAGGCTGTGCGGCGAGGTGGTGTTCGGGTTGCTCAGCAGATGGTGAATTGAGTTGAGCGGTCGCGCGACCTGTTTAGGATTGGCCTCGAATTAAGTGTCGCGTTTCTCTGTAGCTACCGTCGCCAGACGGTGGATGGATCCACGCTCTGGCGAGCGTAGCTACGAACGTTAGTGACGGGCCATTCCTTACCGGACGCGACATTGGAAGGTGACCACTCCCTTGGTCTTTTCTTTGAGTGGTGCATCGAGTTTGAAGGTCAGCACAAGACTGCCTTCATCGTTGTCCTGGACGATGATGTCTCCATCGCGGTCGGACGTGGCCGAGTCCTCGATGTATTCAAGTCGTGGTGTCAGATTGTCGACGATGCGGACGTCGGTGACTTCTCGTTCGCCTTTGTTTTCGTAGCGGATGGCGAAGGTCACGATGTCGCCCGGTTTGGCGGTCGAGCGGTTCGCCACTTTGACGATCTCCAGTCGGCCGGGGTCTTTGCGTGGGTCTTCGACGCCGACGATCTCGGCCAATCGGAATTTCGCGGTGACTTCGTGCAGCGAATCAAGCGTCGCGATCACGACAGGATTCTCGTCGCGAGTCCACGTCGTGGCGGCTTCGATTCCGGCGGCAAGTCGAGCTTCGTTGGACTGAAGCATCTCGCCACGCAGGAAGTAGGAAAGCTCTTCGTAGGTGTTGAGCAGTTGCTCGTGAGCGTTCAGAGCGGCGACGTTTGCTGTCCTAAGTTGACCTTCACGAGTGTTTACGCCACTGGCTCGGCTGCGAACTCGGACTCCGCTGAGTCGTTGCGAATCGATGTAATGCTGCGGGCCGATCCGGTTGCTGACGCCGGAATCGCGAGTCGACTCGTGCATGCCGGCCAGGCGGCCGATAGCAATCTCTCCCGAAGGAGTCGTGACCGCTCGGACAGACGCGAATCGAGGAGCGTAAATGGCGACCTGATTCGAGGCTTTGACATGAGGTTTGCCGGTATGGTCGATGTATTCGCTGATCGTGTCTTCGGTTTCCAACCCGTCGCGATACTGCCCCTGATAATGCACAGGATGATCGCGGTCGCCGCCGTCGAGCAGGTATTCGTCGGGATATTGCTCGTGCGGCTTGCCCAGTATCGGTGAGTTGTCAGGTTCGTAAACGGTTTGACCGGTTTCTGAAATCGGCAGACGCGGCTCGGCGTACGAGAAGTTGACCGCGTTGGTCTGCTGAATTTGCCCGCTCGGATATCCAAACGCTGGAGCACCGTACGGAATTTGCGTTGGTGGAAACGGAGCCGCAAAGTTCGGCGGTCGCGGTGCAACGCGAGCGACTCCGCTTGAGTCGTCGGTTGGAAATTGCCGTGGTTCGGAACCCTGGTTCTGCGAACGAATCTGCATCGGGTGCTGCGAGTTCGCTCCGCACGAGAATTGTCCGCGTTTCTGATTGGCTGCTCGGTCGGCGGTAAACAACGAGTAGATCGATCGGCTTTCCTGCTCAGACGCCGGCTGAATTCCTGCCGGGTACTGACTCGGTACGCCGTACATTCCAGCGGGTGGGTACTGACCGTGGCCCTGATGTGGCTGCCCGGAAAATGACTGCCCGGAAAACGACTGACCGGGCAGTGGCTGTCCGACGCGGCCCAGTTTTGAAGCGGTGCAGTCGCCGTTCGCACAACACGCGACTCCGTGAGAGCCTGTCGAGAAATGATCCAGCGACGGAAACTTTGGTGCGAGTTTGCTGACCGGCAGGTTGCAGCCGGTTGTCGATATGACGATGCAGGCGGCGGCTCCGAACAGTGAACGGCAGAAACGATTCATGGATGTCATTCGGGCGAGCTCCCGTTTTGAGGGACGGAAGGTTCGGTGGGCTGAGCGGGAGTGTTGGGTGGTTGCACATTTGGACGCGACGCGGAAACGATTCCGCCTGTTCCATAGAATGCCGCGCGTTCGCCATGCACGGACGGCAGTCGGCCTCCGATTCGAACAATGACGGCGGGACGGCCGTAACGATCGGCCTGGGCGAGCACGTTTTGAGCTGGCAGTAAAGTGCGGACTCGCGTCGACTCATCCAGGGCAAACGGGGCGGCCAGTTGTGGCTGCTCGATGTAAACAACTCGTGTTACCAGA
>JBLFXD010000387.1:0-6824 GCA_047611045.1 Planctomycetaceae bacterium
AAAGCCGAACTGGAAGAGTGGGCTCGGCAACTGCTCAACCAGATGTCGCTGCCCGAAAAGTACACCGGTTTCGTGGCGGTCCTGATCGGCAACTTCTTCTGGAAGCGACAGTTTCTGGCGATTCCGTTTGAACGACGGATGCTGCTGCTGCCTCACTGCCTGAAACACGCCGAAGGTTGCCCGGCCGACTACGACGATTTCGGACTCGACTGCGAAACCTGCGGCGCGTGCTCAATCGCTGACTACAAAGGCAAGGCCGAAAAGCTCGGTTACAAAGTGCTTGTCGCTGAAGGGTCGCCGATCGTTCTGAAGATCATCGTCAGCGGCTACATCGATGGCATCCTGGGAGTCGCCTGTCTGAACGTGTTGGAAAAGGCGATCGACAAGATCCTGATCGCGGGCGTGCCGTCGTACGCCGTCCCGCTGCACTCGGGCGATTGCAAAAACACAACGCTGGATCAGTCGTGGATTTGGGAAGTCATCGACCAGTACGAACCCATGGACGAACCGGAAACTCCCAGCTTCCTGCCGGCCATCCGAGCATCGAACTTCATCTTCGAACGCGACTTCGATCGACTGCTCCCGAGAATCCGCACGAAGGATCCAGCGAAGATCGAATCACCGATCGCTTTTACGGAAAAGCTGGCTTACGACTGGCTGCAGAACGGCGGCAAACGATTCCGACCATTCATCACGCTGGCCGCCTATGACGCGATGACCGATGGCGAGCTGCAGAAAACGAACCTCGAAAAGGTGGACCGCCTGCCCGTTCCTGACGGCGTCGCCCGAGTCGCCATGTCGATCGAAGCGTTCCACAAAGCGTCGCTCGTCCATGACGACATCGAAGACGACGATATGTATCGCTACGGTCGGGAAACGCTGCATCGAGAATACGATCTCGGAACAGCCATCAATGTCGGCGACCATTTGATTGGTCTTGGTTACCGATTGCTCAACGCGTGCCGCGAAGACTTCGGAGCCGAAGTCGCGTGCGACGTCACCGACCGCATGTCGCAAGCTCATGTAAAGTTGTGTGATGGCCAGGGCGCCGAAATGGCCTGGCAGCAGCGTCCGACTCTGGAACTCACGCCGCTCGACGCACTGCAGATTTACGCTCTGAAAACATCGCCAGCCTTCGAAGCCGCACTGTACTCTGGCCTTCGCATGGCCGGACCGATGGACAAGTACGAAGAACTTGTCCCGTCATTCTGTCGTCACCTGGGGGTCGGCTTTCAGGTTCTCAACGATCTGAAAGACTGGCGAGGCGACAGCAACAACAAGCTGCTCTCCGGACAGGACGCTCAGGCACTGCGTCCGACGGTCATGCTGGCACTGGCAATCGACGCGGCCACTCCCGAGCAGAAGGCCGAGCTGCAGGAAATCATCGACATGCCGGCAACGGACGAATTCCGCGGCCCTCGTCTGAAACGACTCTTCGAAGACACCGGCGTCTTCGACAAGGCCGACGCCTTGGTCGAAAAATCCCGAGCTCGCGCGGAAACTCTGGCCGACAACGTCGAGAACGATAAACTCCGCCAGCTCCTCTACTTCCTGGTAGACACAGTTCTCGCCCCGGAAGACGACCAGCAACCAACCATCGAACCCTCACCGGTCATGGTTTCTTTGCCGGTTGCCTAATTCTCTGCAAGATGTCACCTTCCGCTCAGGCGTTATTGCAGATTCAGCAGCCGTCCCATTGATAAGTGAACCTCTCTGTTGCATCAGTCGTCTAGACACTGATTCCGCCTTGGGAAATAATCCTTGGCGTCGCATTTGGGAAGCAGGAATTCATCATAATGGCGAGTAACCGTAGTCCCACTTTCCAGAATCCTCCTGTCGTGGAAGTGATTCTTGGGGCTCAGTTTTCAAGACTCGATTTGTCGCTTAGTCAGTTGGCGGGCTTCCAAGCGGAAATACCGGGTGAGTGGCCCAATTCAACCGAGGCGACAACGATCGAACCGCAATTTGAAACTTTCGGTGACGATCGTCTTTGGGCAAGCACGCGGAAGCTTCAATTTACGAATCGACCCGATTGCCGATTTCAGTTTAGGAATCATGCCGACGATCAGATGGTCCAGGTTCAGCGAACTCGACTTCACGTGAACTGGATGGGCAATGGGGCGGACTACCCACGATATGAGCCGATAAGACAACTTTTCGAAGAGGTGCTGGCGAAATTCAAGTCATATTTGAATTCTCTTGACTGTGAAGAACTGAATATTAATCAATGGGAAGTTACTTATCTGAACCACATTCCATCAGGTGATCTCTGGAATTCAGCAAATAGTTGGACGTTCAATAAACTCCTTGGAAGCGTTTCGTTATCCGAATGTGAACTAGAGTCTTTTTCAGGTGAGTGGCATTGGGCATTGGCGGAACAGAAAGGGCGATTACATCTCGACTGGAAACACGCCCGCACAGAACCAGATACCATGAATTCAGAGCTTGATGAGATCGTGCGCCTTAACTTCACTGCACGTGGTCCA
The DNA here is from genome assembly GCA_047611045.1 of Planctomycetaceae bacterium. GTDB lineage: Bacteria > Planctomycetota > Planctomycetia > Planctomycetales > Planctomycetaceae > JABMPE01. Next base: position 2,487 of record JBLFXD010000387.1, read on the forward strand.
GCGTCGGATGAACAGTCGCTACTTGAAGGAGTCCGGGTTGGGCACAAGGCGATAGTAAACACGTTTGCTGAAACTTCATCTGATGCAGCACGGAAGCACTGGCAATTCGAAACGGAACAACCGTCATGAGCACAGCAATTAACGCCATCTCAGATGAACGACTGACTTTCGTCCGAAGCAAGGCCGAGTCACGTTCGACCGTATCGGACGTTCGATACAAAAAAGCCAGCGAAGCGGAACGAGTTCGAATGGACCTTTGGGACGAACTTTTCGACTCGATTGGTGAATGGAAACGGATAGACGGACAAATTGATGACGATGGCATTGAATGGCCAACCGCTGTTTCATGCGAAAGGTGCACAACTCTATTCATGCAACTTGAAGAAAGCTCACCGGAACTAATTGGATTCGGCCGACTAGTGCCAGACGGTGATGGCGGAATTGCGTTTGAAGCAAGAATCCAGAAACAGCTATTGAGGTATGAAATTTCAGACGCAGGTAGTGTTTCGCGGCTCTTCATTGATCATGGTCGTGTGATGTCTCACGAAGTTCTTGAAGTTGTGTGAGATGATCCATGACCGATCGTGTTAGGGACGACGAGGTTATCTATCGTCGTGTACCTGCCAGACCTCAATGGTGCATTCCAGGTGATCCCGTCCAAATCACGATCGACGCATTCAGCCCGCAAAAGAGCAAGAAGAATCATACAGGTGACGTGGACGGTCTATCGGTAACCAGAGCAAAGAGTGCAGACAACGAGTCCTTCGCGACTCCAGCCGAAGTTGCAGGGGCTGGCCCCAGCCAAGCAGGTTATTTTGTACTGGAACTTCGTGTTTCAGATTTGGAAAAACTTGGACTGAGCGTCGTTCCAGACCCTCGCAGAGGCAATCCCGGTCATGCGTTGATTCCAGAAATCAACGAAGGTGTTCGCAAGCTGCCGACGACTATTGCCTTGCAGAATAGTCTCGTCGAGATTGTTCAGGCCATTCACGGAAGGTTCGCCCGCAACGCAAAGGGCGAACTCATTAATGCTGATTACTCGCCCGAATGATCCGTGGCTTGGATCTACTCCAGTGTCGCAAATCGAACAGGCAAGCTTGACGACGTCTATCGAATTATTTCCGACGCCGGTTGCGGATAGATTTTTTCGCAGCCTTATATAGCTCCGTTCGAATCCTCACGATGCCCAGCTTCAAGTCGGCAGTCGACCATCCGATTTGCTCGCCGGCTTTTTGCAGCAACTTGAATTCGGCTCGTTTTATTCTGCCGTCGATCAGAGTGGCGCGAAGAAGATGATCCAAGAAAATCCTGCCCTGCGCGAGATTCTGTGGAACGTCTATGGGATCCTCTTCCGAAGTTGCCGTTGCCAGTATCATCATCATTCTTGGCGTCGGAATTCCGCGGCTTTCTGCCAGATTCGTGATGTACTGTCGCTCGTTTTCGTGCAGTTCACCGTCGACCATGAGGATTCGAGCAAGGGCCTCGAGCAGCTCTGGCTCATTGAGTAAGCGGTCCGCTTCGAGCCTGGAGTCACCACCGTGTTGTTCCAGACTACGTTGTTGCTGAGCTGGGCTGCCGAGGGATTCCAGCATGTGGTACGGAGCAACTCCTTCCAATACCCAATCGCCCGAACCGTCATTCAACGGCGATCCGCAATAATTGCAGGCATCGGACTTGCCCAGGTCAATGGATGCACCACAGTTGTTGCAACTGAATGATGCGAAAGCGTTGTCAGAGGTGCTCTTAATTCCCTTGCCGCGTTTGAGTGTCAAGACGTGAGAATATATCCGCTGCGTTCCCTGTAACTTTGGCTTTTGCCGATTGCCCGAGGCCTTCGTAGCGGACCACCGAACCAAAACCAGAATTCGATCGAACTTGTCTTCTTCGGCCGGCACACATCGCACAATTTCTACGACGCCAACAGCAGGCGTCTTCCAGAAGCCATCGGCCTCTCGTGACCAGAGTTTCGGCACACCTGGTTTCGAGCGATCAATGATCGGCGCGGCATAGCTGACGTCGTCAAAATAGACAGCCATCAGACATCGCCAGAACATCACAGACGCCCGGTCCTCGATGTGCTGAAAGTTCAAACCCTTGTCTGTTTGTTGAAGTTTATCCCAGCCCGGCACGGAATGATGGACCGGCGGCACGACCCATTCTTCAACCTGAGTGATCTCGGACAGAACCCAGTCATACTGACCAGAATTGACGACCGACTGGCATTGTGGGCACTTGGCAGTATCGACGATTTCCATGGGACCGCCGCACTTTGGACAGCGTCCCTGAAGAACAGAGACCGTTGGGTTAGTCTTCGCGCCCGGCCTGCGCGAGAACGACCAAATTTCCGTGAACGTTGTTCGTGTCCGATCGCTGTTTCCGGACACACGCTTTGCGGTGTCGAGGTCTTCGTTGTAGCTGATTGCGGAGGCCGTAATCCTGACATGTATCGTGTCAAAATGTTCGTCGGATGTGACCGTTACGACCTGGTAACCATCGACTTCGACGTCCTTCATTCGGTTACGAATGTTCTCCGCCTGCTGCATGGCGATGTACAGTTCAAAACGCTCGCGAACTCCGTCAGAAATAAACGCGCGGCATTGTCGAAGATCCTGTTCACTCCACGCATACTGAGTCTTCACGAATCCGTTGACGACGCGCTGCTGAAACACGGCCTCATCGAAATCAGGATCCCGCTCCTGAATCTGACGCATGGCGGAGTCATGCAGACTTTCCTCCTGAACCTTACGTCCGCGGCGAATCGTGCGAGTAACTCTTGCGTCTCTTTCTGTGTTTTTGCTGAAGTAGAAAACGATGCCAATCACGATCCACATCGGAATTCCGATCTGCGGATACCTGAATGTGAATTGAATCAACAGAGCTATGAGCTCTCCGTCCCCTCCACCACCGCTGCCGCTACCTCCTCCTCCACCTCCACTGCTTCCGCTTCCGTAACTGCCACCACCACCTGCCTGCGCGAATAAACTCAGCGTCATCAGTAGAAACAGTGGCGATGCGGAGGCGAACATGCTGCATACCGATTCAAGAGAAGGCCAATTGTATTGTCGCGATATCCTCTCGCTTACACACTGCCAGGTGTGGAACGAACGCAACGCGACAAAGGGTGCGAAAGCAATCGTCACGCCGTCAGGATGCACAGGGTCAAGTCGGATATTCCGCCCCGGCCGATTCATGGTAGCAACTGGCTGCAGTGAAATCATCACGTCGTGTTTCACAGAAACACGTCACGTGTACGAATCACGTCGAAGAATTCAGTGACGTTGAATCGTCGTCCTGAAAGCGCGTTACAGGATGGTCCCCATCGAGTCTCCCATTCGGGCGTAGAGTTCGCGGTGCTGACCGGAGTGCTCGACAAGATCCTCGTCAAAGACGACACGGCCTGGTTCGAAAATTACGATCGTGGATGATCCTCCAAATCGGAAATATCCCTTCTCGTCGCCCTTTGCGACGGCGGCATCTGGTTCGTACGTCTGACAAATGCCGCCGACACATGTCGCACCAACCTCGATGAGCAGCACTGTTCCACACGACTCCGTAACCAGCTCCGTCAGGACTCGCTTGTTGGTGGCGAGGATTTGAATGTTCTGGCAGAGCGCAATCGGATTGACCGAAAAGAGGTGCCCGTTGAGCAGTCTCGCCGATGCGGGCGTGCCACCGATGGGGAAGTGAAAGCGGTGATAGTCCGTCGGGCAGAGCCGGGACAGGAGCAGACTTCCGTTTTCGTAGCGGCGTGCAAGTTCGTGATCACCGACCAGCGTTTTCAAGTCAAACATCTCGCCCTTCACGAACAGACCATCACAGTTTGACAGGTCGGGTACGCAAAGGTGTCGTCCATCGGCAGGGAAACAGATGGACGAGTGGCTTGAATCAATCGGCCGGGCTTCGGGATTCAGCTTCCGGAAAAAGAACTCGTTAAAGTTTCTGAACTCATCGGGGCGAAGGACGAATTCGCTGGCATCAAGTTCAAACTTCTCGATGAACGGTTCAATCTTCTGACGCGTACCGGGGCGATCCATCGACCAGCCATACCAGTGAGAAAACAGAGCACGCTTCACCAGCACATGCAGGGCAATTTTTCCTGCCGCCGTTCCATAAGTCCAACGCAGCGATCTGTCGCCATAGACCTTCTCGGAGCAGACTTCCTCGCGATACCTGTCGTAGAAAAGGATTTCGTTCATTGAGCTCGGACGATCAAAAAGCACGGCGGGACAATGGCAGCATTGTTGCCCGACGTGCTTGCAGGTGCCACTGAGGTGATCTCGAATCGGGCGCGACCGGGGTTCCTCTATGTTGTGGTGGAGTAGAGTCGGGGTTTTTTTA
>JBLFXD010000388.1:0-6818 GCA_047611045.1 Planctomycetaceae bacterium
CCACTCGGCCGTGTGCTCTTTGGTATGTCGTTGCAAATCCTGATTCTCGGTCAAACCGGCACTGCTGGGCTGAGGGAGCGTCCGTCATTCTTAAATCTCGAACGAGCGTTGCCTCAGTGCAACATTGTGTGAATTCGTTTGTGCCGGATTGTCGAGTTCGAAGGATAGTCGCCGAAATGCCTCAGGTGAACCGTGTCAGCCCTGCAGGTTGACTGCCGCAAATATCGGTTGATGCAGAGTCAGGAGTGACTTAATCGTCAATCCGGTGTTAGACTTGCGGATCGGAAACCGGGAGTTTCCGTGTGCGAACCTGTTAAATCAGCACCCGCGTACGGAGGAGTGACTTTGGCCGTCGCTCAGTCTGCAACACAGTTCATCGAGAGTCTCCGGCGGAGTCGTCTCCTCACACCTGAGGAAGTCGATGCGGCTGTTGAGAAGCTCGACGTGTGCAGCGACGACGGTGCGATCCCGACGGCCAAGTCGTTTGTCCGTGGCGGCATCCTCACCCGACTGCAGGCAAGTCGGTTGCTGGAAGGCCAGCATCGAGGCTTCTTCATCGATCATTTTCGTATCGACGACATCCTTGGTTCGGGCGGTATGGGTTGGGTCTACAGCGCGACGAATCTCAAAACGAATGAGAAAGTCGCGATCAAGATGCTGACCGAAAAGAACGACCAGGACCCCGGATTGCTGACGCGATTCCAGCTCGAAGCACGCGCCGGATTGATGGTCAATCACGAAGCCGTTGTTCGAACTCAACTAATGGGCCACACGCAGGGACTGTTCGGCGACATTCATTACATGGTGATGGACCAGGTCGAGGGGATCGGCGTTGACGAATTCGTGGCCCTGCTGGGCGGACCCATCAAATGGAAGCTGGCCTGCCACATCGCTTACTACGCCGGCGCGGGGCTGCACCACGCTCATCGAAAAGGGCTGATTCATCGAGACATCAAGCCCTCGAACATTCTTGTTGATACGACTGGCACCGCACGCGTTCTGGACTTCGGCCTGTCACAGGTTTCGAATTCTGATCGAAGCGATGAGTTCTCGCTGGCGATGATCTTCGGGCAGGACTGCCTGGGGACGGCCGACTACATCGCTCCCGAGCAGGCCAGCGACAGTTTTACGATCGACCATCGGGCGGATATTTACTCGCTCGGAGCAACGCTCTACTACATGCTCACCGGCCAGATCATGTTCCCTGATTGCAAGTCGCGTGCTGAGAAGATTGATGCTCAGAAGAATCGGCAGCCGGAGAGGATTCGAAACCTTCAACCGGACGTGCCAGCAGAAGTTGAAGCCGTCGTGAATCGGATGCTCGCCAAAGATCCTGCCGACCGGTATCCGACGGCGAAGATCATGTGCTCGAAGTTGGTCAAATTCGCGAAGCCTTCGAACATTCGATTCGACTTCCAGAAGGTTCTTGATCGTCGCTACACGATCGCGAAGCAGCGAGAAAAACTTCTTGCCGAACGAGCGAGACAATCGGCTGAACAAGCCAATCAGACAAACACGTCTGAGGCTCGGCCAACGCGGACAACGCCTTCCGCCGTCGAGACGGACATTCACAAGGACACTGAGTTAAACGCGCCGGCGCCGGTCGACCAGCGTCCGATGCCCGCTCAGCCGATCGAGAGCCCATCGCTCGAGGCTGTGGAATCGCTTCGGCGCGACGGCTGAGGCCTGTTAAAACTCAACGATCGCCGGGACGTTCGAGTGAGTGAGGTTCGGTCAGTGGCCCGTAGAGATCAGGTCGGCGATCAGCCAGTCGATCAATCGCGTGCCGCCCAACTTCCCGCACGACTCGCTTGTTGCGAGAAATTCCGGGGTCGATGTCGGCGTAGAGGATCGTTTCTGAATCGTCGTCTGACGCGGCCAGAGTTGTACCGTTGGGTGCACAAATTCGGCTGAGCCCGATGAACCGAAACCCTCGTTCTTCGCCGACGCGATTGGCGGCCGCAAAGTAAACGGCATTTTCCATCGCTCGCGTGTTGAGCACGTGACTGGCGACGCATTCGGCTCCCGGCGGCCAGTTTGTAGGAAGAGCGATCAGGTCGGCACCGAGCAGCGTCAAACAACGTGACGCTTCGGGGAAGGCCGAGTCGTAGCAGATATTCATGCCGACATTGACGTCGCCGGCCTGGTGAGTCTTGAACGGTCGGTCGCCGTAATTAACGTGCTGGTCGACTCCGAGAAATGGCAGATGCGTCTTTCGGTAGCCGCCGATGACGCCACTCGGCCCCGTCAGAACAGCCGCATTGAATACGCGATCGCCGTCCTGCTCGAGCATTCCGAAGACGGCGAAGGCGTCCAGCTCGGCACAGAGCGTCGCCAATCGCTCAGTCGCAGGTCCGGGGATTGTCTGAGCAAACGGCAGAGCCTCTTCCAGGCTTTCGAAGCAGTACCCGGTGACCGCGCACTCGGGAAATACAACGAGTCTGGCTCCGTTGCTGACGGCTTCTCGGAATCGGTCTTCGATGGCCTGCAGATTACGGTCGACTTCGCCCAGCTTGACGTCCATCTGAACGGCTGCGATTTTCATGTTTCGTATCTCCAAGGGCGGTCTGGATCACAAGCTCCGTCTCGCATTTTACAGTTTTCTGCGAGGTTCACTGGAATCTTTGTAAGGAAGCTTACTGTGACGCCGTCAGGAGTTCGAATCGAAGCGACGAAGACAGCCAGAACCGAGCTTTCACCACCGGGCCGGTGGCGAACCCAACGTTCTGGAGCGGTTTGCCGTAGTCTCCGTGTTGGCTCCGGTGGTTGTTGAGGAATGGGGTCTTAACTATCCTCAGCCATTTACGCGGCACACGATTCTCAGGGAAGTTGCCTGACCTCTATCGACGCAGAAACCTGACTGACAACCGCTCAGGCGTTGAGCAATTTTGATCGCGGTTTGACTGCCTGAAGTGAATCGACAGGGGCCATGGACGAGAAACTCTGGTATCTCAAACAAGCGAATCTTTTCGAGCAGCTGTCTGCCGAAGAGATCGCCAGAGTTGAATCCCGCTCCCGCATGCAGGTATTGCCTCGCAAAGGACTCGTCTACCTGCCGAACGATCCGGGGCATTCTGTTTTCCTGCTAACGGCCGGGCGAATTCGCCTGTACCACGTCACTGCCGAAGGCAAAGAAACCGTTCTCGCGTTCATCGAGCCGGGCGAAATTTTCGGCGAGTTGTCACTCTTCGGGCAGGCTCAACGCGAAGAGTTTGCCGAGGCCATGGAGAAGTCGACGATCGTCCGCATCCCTGGCGACGAGATGCAGCAGTTGATGACCGATCGGCCGGAAATCGTCCTGCAGGTCACTCGGCTGATGGGTTTGCGGCGGCAGACGATCGAGCGACGCTTGAAGGCGTTGCTGTTTCGCTCGAACCGCGACCGTCTTGTTTATCTGCTATTGGAACTTGCCGAGAAGTATGGCAAGCCGTCTCCGGAAGGCCTCAATCTGGGCATCAGGTTGTCGCACCAGGACATGGCCAGCATGATTGGCAGTACTCGTGAAACGGTGACGGTGCTGCTGGGCGAATTGCAGTACGCTCGCAGTTTGATCGTAAAACGTCGACAAGTCATCCTGACCAACCTTGAGCAACTGGCGAACGTGCTCGACGAAGTCACTCCAGAAGTTGAACGCTTGATTGCAACCTCGGCTCAGCGAGCGCAGCAGTCGGCAACTCTTCAACAGCAACCCTTTGCAAAACGACGGATCCCCGAGTGAGTTACGATACTGTCATTATCGGTGCGGGCCTTTCAGGTCTGGCTGCCGGAATCAGGCTGGCGTACTTCGATAAAAAAGTCTGCATCGTCGAGAAGCATTACACGATCGGTGGACTCAACTCCTTTTATCGTTTGCGAAAACGCGATCACGACGTCGGCCTTCACGCCGTGACCAACTACGCCGAACCGGGCACAAAGACCGGGCCGCTCAGCAAGCTGCTGCGTCAATTGCGTCTGCGGTGGGAAGACTTCGCGCTGTGCCCGCAGATCGAATCGAGCATCGCCTTTCCAGGTCGAACGCTGAAATTCACCAACGACTTCGAATTCTTCAGGCAGCAGGTCAACGACCTCTTTCCCGCTCAGAAAGACAACTTCCAAAAGCTGCTCAACCTGATCGACGAGCACGACGAACTTCATCTAAGTGGCGAAACGGCATCGGCTCGGCAGGTGCTGGGCGAAACGATTTCAGATCCCGTCCTCATCGACATGCTGTTCTGCCCGCTGATGTTTTATGGCAGTGCGACGGTCGGCGACATGGACTTCAGCCAGTTCGTGATCATGTTCAAAGCGTTGTTCTATCAGGGTTTCGGCAGACCACTGAAAGGAGTGCGGCTGATCCTGAAGAATCTTGCCAACCACTTTCGACGGCAGGGCGGCGAGTTAAAGCTGCGTTGCGGCGTCAAGCAGATCCTGACCGAAGGCGGCATCACGACCGGCGTCGAACTGGAATCCGGCGAGATCATCGAAGCGAAGAACGTTCTGTCATCAGCCGGTTCGGCCGAAACGCTACGCATGTGCGGCAATGTTCCCGTCGACTTTGAAGAAAAGAATCCACCCGGTGAGATCTCGTACGCCGAGACCATCTTCTCACTCGATTGCCAGCCACAGGAATTGGGACACGATCAAACGATCGTCTTCTACAACGACTCGGACGTATTCAGTTACGAGCCGCCGAGCGAGCCGTGCGACGTCAGCAGTGGCATCATCTGCTCGCCGAACAATTTTCAGTACGGCGAGGACCAACTCGACGAAGGGCGGATCCGCATCACGGCTCTCGCGAGTCCGGCAGGGTGGATGAATATTCCGGACGAGGTCTATTACCCACAAAAGGAAGAGTGGTGCACGAAGATTGTCGATTCAGCATTGCGCTTCATGCCGGACTTCCGCTCGCACGTTGTCGACACCGACGTCTTCACTCCGCGCACAATTACAAAGTTTACCGGCCACGCCAACGGAGCTGTCTACGGCGCTCCCAACAAGATCCGCGACGGCCGCACGCACCTCGATAATCTATACCTCTGCGGAACCGACCAGGGTTTCCTGGGCATCATCGGCGCGATGCTCAGCGGCATCACAATCACGAATCTGCATCTGCTGAAATAGTTCTTCGACCATCGCCACAGACGCTCGCGCGTGATGACCGGTCCCGTTTTAGTCGATGTAAAGAAACTCGTTCGAACTCAGCAGCAGCTGGCACAGGTTTGACAGAGCCAGTTCTGCCGCGTCCCGCTTGACGTTCTTTGCTTTCGGATCAAACCGGTTGGTGACGGGCTTTGTCTCGACGGTTTTTGCCGCAAACTGCTCCGTTTGACTGTCGAGAAATTTCAGTGCGTCGTTGATCTCGGCGTCGTCCGGGTTTCTGGTAAAAGCGATTCGCCAGGCATGTCGCACTTGCTCGCCGGTGTTCGTTCCCGCTTCGCGACGGACTCGTGCTGCAAAGTGCTCGGCCATTTGAACGATGAAATCGCTGTTCATCAGGAAGAGCGACTGCGTCGCGACGGTCGAGAAGTTTCGGCGCTCGCAGTTCGGCTCCATCTTCGGCAGGTCGAACGTGTCAAGCACCGTCAGCGGCCGCGAACGCCGCCACTGGACGAAGATCGTTTTGCGGAATTCTTCAGTGTTCATCGCCAGGATCGGTCCCGGCCGGCCGGCGTTGAGATTCTCTTTCCCGATAACCCATTGCCCGACGATGTCTGCCATCACGGGGACGGGTGGTCCAGCGCGGCGAGGATTCAGCAGTCCCCCCGCCGCGAGCATCGAATCCCGCAGCGTTTCCGCTTCGAGCCTGCGGATCGGAAACTGCCAATACAAAGTGTTGTCCGGATCGACGATCTGGCGGCTTTGTGACCCATCGTTTGGCTCCAGGTTGGTCGTGTAATCGATCGAGCTGGCGACACCTTGCTGTCTGTAAACGCTCGACGTCATGATCAAGCGGTGCAGTTGCTTGAGGCTCCAGCCGTTTGACACGAACTCCGACGCCAACCAGTCGAGTAGTTTCGGATGCGTTGGTTGGTCGCCGAGCAACCCGAAGTCGCCCGGCGTGTTGACGATGCCTCGGCCGAAGTGGTGCATCCAGATTCTGTTAACGAGGACTCGTGCCACCAGAGGATGACTTCCGTTCGTCAAACGCTGAGCCCACTGCAGCCGCCGACCGGTCGTGGGCAATGCCTCATCGTTGACCGGAAGTCTCGCGTCGCCTGAGTTCTGCGAGAGGACGGTCAGACCAGCCGCCTCAACCATCTGTTTCGGTTGTTCGTGGTCGCCTCGGGCAAACAGAAATGTTTGCGGCACCTTGCCCGGGACTTCCGTGATCGCGCGGACGAATTCTTCCTTCGGCTTCTTCGCCCGCAGAGCCGTTGCCTCAGCAGACATCTTCTTCAAGACGTCGGCCGCCTTCTGATCGTAGAGGTAGAGAGAGCCGGCCGAGACATTGAGACTCGGATGCTTTTTCAGCAACCGCTTCTGTTCGGTCGTTCTGTCTTTGGGAACTGTGTCTTTAGCCTTTTGGGCTTCTGTCCGAATCTTCTCGGGCAGTTTCGCGAGTTCTCTCGCAAACGTCGCGGCGATGAACTCGTTCTGCTTCTTCGTTCGCTCGTCGAGGATCTTCTTTGCCTCCGCTTCAATCTCCGCTGCGACCTTTTTGTCGGCGGCTGTGTAAAGAGAGATCCTTCGCGACGCCGGAGTTCGCCAGTTTTTCGGATCGTAAGCCGGTTCAAAGATCGCTCGCATCCGATAATAGTCCGATTGCGGAATTGGGTCGTAACGATGGTCGTGACACTGAGCGCACCCGACCGTCATTCCTAGCAACGAAGTCGAAACAA
>JBLFXD010000389.1:0-6804 GCA_047611045.1 Planctomycetaceae bacterium
TGTGGCGTCAGATGAACCTGCTGAGTCAGCGGGACCGTCGGTCAGCTCTGCTTCATCCGCGACGCCCGCTACCTGCAGCAAGCCCTCGCCCGACGCGTCTTCGGACTCGTCAATCAGCGTGCAGTCCCACGTCAGTTTGTCGGCACACCACGCGACAACGCCCAGGCAAATGATCGGTACCAGCGGCGCTTCGGGCGCGAATTTGAAGATCGTCAGCGACGTCGCCCCGGCCAGTCCGGCAAGAAACATGGCAGCGTGGGCTCGTCCATTCTCGATTGCGATTCGAGCGACCAGAACCGCACCGATCACAAACCAGAACAGAATCCAGCGAATGCGTGAGGGCCGACCGCCGTCGTAACCCAACTCGGCCAGGAACCACACCAGGCTGCCGGTCAGCAACATGATCAGCGCAGGCGTGATGGCAATCGCCATGTAATCCGCCAGCGTCTTGTCAAGTTTTGATCGAGCCATCGTGATCTGCGTCCGCGAAGAATCGGCAGAGAACCAAATGCCGAGTCAAACAAAACCGTGTCGCTCGGCAGGCAACTCAGAGTACACACTGCCGCAGACGCTGTCACTTTGAAGCGGCTACGACGGCCATGATCTGCCGAGATTTCAACGCAGCATCGCCAGCACTGATTTTTCTGAAACACGAATGGACACGAAGAAACACGAATGACAGGCAAATGATCGAGACTATTCGTGTTTTTTCGTGTCCATTTGTGGTTCGTTTCAGGAATGCTCCGAGGGCTTCAACTGCCGCCATGAATATTGCGGTTGGAATCCGAGCAGCCGTCGCGCTTTCTCGATGCTGATCACACTGGCTGATCCTTCGAGCGGCTTGCGGACTTGGACTTTCGGCGCGAACTCGCGCAACAACGCTGCCGTCGGAGCGTCGAATCGAATGTCTTCGGCGGCGATGAAACACGCTTCGTGGCCGGTGATGTCTGCTTCCAAAGCCTGACGACAGGCAACTGCCGCGTCGCGAACGTCAACGTACGGCCACATGACAAACCGAGTTGCCAGTAACCCTGCCGGCGTCGGCCACGGAAACGCGAAGTAACCGTCTTCCTGGATGACGTTCATGATTCGCAGACTGACTGCCGGGATCCCCGTGCGACGACTGGCTGTCGCGATGATTTCTTCGCCCATTACTTTCGAAAGACCGTAAGGCTCGAATGGCGTGAGAGGATGCTCTTCGTCCACCGGCACGTATTGAGGCCAGTAAGCCGTCGGCGATTCGTGCCAACCAAGCGTGAACACCGAAGACGCAAATACAATCTTCTGAAGACCAATGGCTGCTGCGGCTTCGGTGATGTTCCAGGTGCTCATCACGTTGTTGCGAAACGTGACCGACGAGGGCTGAGACACCGGCCCGGGAATCGCCGCCAGGTGAATCACCGCGTCGGCTCCGGTCAGCACATCCAGCGCGACCGCCGAGTCCGTCAAATCTGCCGGCAGAAACCGACACTGCATTTTCTCAGGCCGCTCTTTGTCGACACCAAGCACGGAGTAACCACGAGAAATTAGATCGGAAACAACCTTCCGACCAAGCCTCCCCGCAGCACCGGTTACGACAATCTTCTTCATGGTGTGCTTTCAAGTTGTTTGGTTTCTTCGCAGATCGTTGGCAATTCGCATGAGACAGTCCCCTCTCCCCCGAAGAGATCTGCGGATTCACAAGTTAGCGTCATTCGGGGGGAGAGGGTTAGGGTGAGGGGGCAAATCAAGAGCCCTCCGAATCGCAACGGCCACGCCCTCAACATTCTCCAGCACATCCGAATTCTCAAACCGCAATACTTGAAAGCCTTCAGCTTCAAGGAACGTCTGCCGTGTCGCGTCGGCATGTTCTGTGTCGCGGTGGTACTCACCGTCCAGCTCGACAATGGCTTTCGGGTCAAGACAGGCGAAGTCCGCAATGTAGTTGCCGACTGAATGTTGCCGGCGAAACTTGAGTCCGCCGAGTCGGCGATTTCTCAGGACGACCCAAAGTAATTGCTCTGCTTTCGTGGATCGTTCACGCAACTCGCGGCGATGTTGAACTGCTTTCGCCGGTTCAGTCTTTCGGGAACGTCTTGTCATCGTGACGAAAGCCGCCTCACCCTAACCCTCTCCCCCAACAACTCGCCGAGCCGTCTCGTTTTCAAAAATGCGTCAACTGCGGCGAGTTGCTGGGGGAGAGGGGACTGGTTCCTGGTGAATTGAAGTGTCCGTGCATTAGCCAGGGAGTTCTTCGGAAGGTAACTGCATCATCGCGAAAACTGCGCCGACTGGATCGACCTGCACACAGAATCGGCAAGCATCCGGAATGTCTCGCGGCGCGATGACAGTCTGCGCTCCGAGCGACTCCGCCAACGCAAATCGTTCATCGATGTTTTCGGCATAGAAGTAGGTCAACCATGCGGGCGGGTGATCCGCCTGCGAAGACATTGGCATGATTCCAGCGACATCCTCGTCACCCGCTCGCATCAGGGTGTGCTCACCTTTGCCCTGAGTGAACTGATCGATTGCTGACCAACCAAAGACCGACTGATAAAACGATCTGGCTGACGGCGTGTCTGTTGTAAGAAGCTCGTTCCAGTAGAACTGTCCCGACGCTGGTTCCGTTGGATGCTGGCTTGGGGTCGACGGCTCAATCGCCTTGATGATGGCATCCTGACGGTCCATGACGACTGCGAATTTCCCCATGCCAGGCACGTCCATCGTCGGAACGGGTACCTGCCCACCTTCAGTGATTGCACATTCAATGGCAGCGTCGCAGTCGGTGACTTCGACATACCCGATCCAGTGCGACGCAAGATCCGGTGCCGGATTAACAGGCACAATTCCGCCGCACTTCACTCCGTCGATAAGAATCAGGTAGTACGTCCCCGCCTCACCCAGATCGACATCCTGAAGTTCCCATTCCGGAAACAGCGAGCTGTAAAACTTCACCGATCGACCAACATCGCTCGACATCAGGTCGTGAAACACGAACCGTCCAGGTCGCTCCCGCCGATCTTCCATGATTTGCTCTTTCCAACCGGAGTCACCCGATTCGCGTCAGCCGACGTTGCAACCTTCTACTGCGGGATGTCGAACAACGGCGTCTCGGGCAACGACGTGAACTCCGTATTGCCAATAAACAAAGCGCCGGCATTCGTGTGCATGGCTTGTTGCTCGGGAGACATTCCCTCATCCGCCGTCGTGAGGATCAGCTTGATCTGACCTTCACGTTCTACGAGCTGCGGGCACGTCACGCGGGGAGATTTTTCTGTTCGCCAGACGGCTTCTTCTTCGCCCGTCGCGAGTGAAAACTGCTTCGCTTCGCCAAACGCAACGTCGGCTGGGTTGTAAAACGCGATGATGACACTCGCTCCGTCCGGCGTTGCGATCATGCCATCGGGAAAAGCATCGCCCGCGCGAAGATCGACGACTACTTCGGGCGGCGACAACCGGCCATCGGTGATGTCGAGCTCGTACCTGACCACCGTCTTCGTCGGCGTGTCGATATCCAGAAACGTCACTCGCTCGCCATCACCGAAGACAACCTTGCCGTTGGAGCATGTTTGGTCGTCGAGCAGGCGAATCGTCTGCCAGTCGGAGCGTCGCCACAGGTAGAGTCCCGCCTTCGCTTCAGCGAAGTTCAGATCCTTGCAGCCGAAAATCAGGCCGCCGGAGAACACGACACCATCGTTGATTACCGTCCCGGTCACGCCGCTTTCGACCGGATCGCCCAGCGGCTTGAACGACGAGTCGCTCGTATTAAACAGTCCGACCTGACGCTCCATCCCCGTTACAAAAACATCGTCGCGATCCGTCGGAAACGCAAAGCCTGGCCGGCCAGGAAGATCGATCGACTGATTCGAGCCGCTCGCAAAGTCAAACAGGTTCAGCGAACCGGACTTCGCGTCGGCTCCATGCTGAATCGCAACCCAGCTCAACCGATCATCGCCGTACGGATACGGTCCTTCGGGCAGAAATCGAAGCTGCTCCGTTTCCGGGCGGAACAGAACCTCGGTCGTAAATTCGGACATCAGAGCAGCCTCAATGTTTCGAGATTATTTCAGTTTCTGTCTTAGAACGTAGGGCTCTTCAGCAAAAAACTTCAGGAATATAGAGCCGCAGATTTCACAGATAAACGCGGATGACTTCAGGAAGCATCCCGATCATCTGTGTGAATCCGTGCTCATCTGTGGCTAAAGAACTCTAGAACAAAAACTCAGGCTTCGGGCCGAAGCAGCGGGAAGTAGATCACGTCTCGAATACTCCGAGCGTTCGTCAGGATCATGATCAAACGGTCGATCCCGATTCCCAATCCACCGGCCGGTGGCATTCCGACTTTCAGAGCCTGCACGAAATCGTGGTCCATCTTCGCCATTGAATCTTCTTCGGACATCCCGTCGAGCTGTGTCAGGAACAGGTCTTCCTGCAGTCGCGGATCGTTCAGCTCGGTGTAGGCATTGGCCAGTTCCATGCCATGAATAAACAGCTCGAACCGCTCGGCAATGTCGGGGTTGTCGCGTTTTCGTTTGGTGAGCGGGCAGATCGACGCCGGGTAGTCGATGACGAAGACCGGGCCGACCAGCGAGTCCTCGACCTTCTCCTCGA
Organism: Planctomycetaceae bacterium; assembly: GCA_047611045.1. Lineage (GTDB taxonomy): Bacteria > Planctomycetota > Planctomycetia > Planctomycetales > Planctomycetaceae > JABMPE01. Next base: position 4,591 of record JBLFXD010000389.1, read on the forward strand.
AGATCCCATTCACCAGCACGTCGTGATGAACGCCTTCGGTTTCCAGATTCAGCGACTTTGCCAGCTCCAGCACACCAGCCTGATCGGTCATGTCGATGCCGGCGTGTTCTTTGAAGAGGTCGCCGTACTTCTCGCGTTTCCACGGAGCGGTAAAGTCGATTTCCTTGTCACCCCACGGCAACACCATCGAATCGCTGATCGACTTCACGCAGTTACAGACGATCTCCTCGGTCAGGTCCATCATCGATTCGTAATTACCATACGCCTGGTAAATCTCGATCATCGTGAATTCCGGATTATGAGTGGCGTCAATGCCCTCGTTCCGAAAGACGCGACCGATCTCGAAGACGCGTTCAACGCCGCCGACCATCAACCGTTTGAGATGCAGCTCCAGCGCGATCCGCAGATAAAGATCGATGTCCAGCGCGTTGTGATGCGTTGTGAACGGCCGAGCGGCCGCTCCGCCGGCGATTGCATGCAGCACCGGCGTTTCGGTTTCGATGAATCCGTGAGAACGCAGCGTGTCGCGAACGGTCGAGATGATCTCAGTCCGCTTGAGCATTCGCTCCAGCACGCCTTCGTTGTAAATCAGGTCGATGTACCGCTGGCGGAGCAGCAGTTCGATGTCCTTCGCACCGTGGAATTTCTCCGGCGGTTGGGCGAGCGACTTACAAAGCACCGTCAGGTTCTCAACGAAGATCGAAATCTCGCCGCTGTCGGTGCGCTTCATGAACCCGTCGATCCCGACCAGGTCGCCGAGATCGAGTGCGCTCATCAGTTTCCACTGCTCTTCCGAAAGTTCGCCACGGCTGAACAGAAGCTGGATCTTTCCACTCCAGTCCTTCACGTTGAAAAATCTCAACTTGCCCTGCTTGCGGCGAGTCATCAGTCGACCCGCGATGCGAACTTTCTCGCCGAGAATACCGTTTTCTTCCGGGCACTTTTCACGAGCCGCATCGATACTGATGTGATCGTCAAATCGCTGGCCCCAGGGATCGTGCCCCAGTTCTTCGATCTGCTCGAGTTTGACCAGTCGAGCGGCTTCAAAGCGGTCCGGCTTCTTTCGTTGTGGAGCGGCGTCGGAAGAGTTGTTCTGTTCGGCGTTGTCGGACATTCGTGTTTTCGTTCGTTGAAATGAGTTATCAATTCGGTAGTCACCGTAGGGCCGGTTCCTATCGGCCGGTGGGAACCGGCCCTACGCTGATTCGTGTCCCAGCATTTTGTAGTTGCTTCTACAATGCCGCCTTGAATTCTTCAGGGCGATCGCTGCTGGACGCGGGCGGGCATCTTCGAAGATGCTACCGCCGGTTTCAACGGCCTGGCTTCACTCCTTTTGGCATTGCGGAAAGACCATGACAGACTCGGCGGACAACACAACGCTCTACGAGGGCCAGTTTCTGAGCCTGGTTTCGCAAAACGGCTGGGAATTCGCCACGCGAGTCGGCTCGACCGGAGTCGTCGCGATCATCGCCTGTACGGACGACGACGAAGTCCTGCTGATCGAACAGTTTCGCCCACCCGTCGGCAAAACAGTCATCGAGATCCCCGCCGGCCTGGCCGGAGACATCACCGGCTCAGAAACAGAAGCCTTCGAAACCGCCGCCCGCCGCGAACTCCTCGAAGAAACCGGCTACGCCGCTGTGAGCATGCGGGAACTCCAGACCGGCCCCTCCTCCGCCGGCCTGACCGACGAACTGATCACCTTTTTCGAAGCCACCGGCCTGACGAAAGAAGGCGAAGGCGGCGGCGACGACTCCGAATCAATCACCGTCCACAAAATCCCGCTCACCGACCTCCGAGACTGGCTCGACCAGCAAGCCGCCTCCGGAAAACTCATCGACCCCAAAATCGCCGCCGCCCTCTGGATGTCCGGCAAATAACGCTCCGCCGTAGGTCAGGCTTCGCCTGACGGAGTCGCTTCAACATGGGGCAAACAATTCTTCATCGAGAGCTGTGGATGAGACCTCTTGTGCCTGCGGCACCCAGACAATCTAAAAGAGATTGTCTGGGCTACCCTGCTTCATCATGGGGCAAACGATTCTGCATCAAGAGCTGAGGATGAGACCTCTTGTGCCTTCGGCACCCAGACAATCTAAAAGAGATTGTCTGGGCTACCCTGCGGTGTGGGGAGGGCGGTCAGAAATGGCCGCCCTTGTATGTTGCCCGAGACCGTTTGCATTGACGAAACTGTGAACACCGTTGTTGTGCCTGCGG
>JBLFXD010000390.1:0-6804 GCA_047611045.1 Planctomycetaceae bacterium
GCTTCCCCCGATGCGCGAAGCGCTCTTATCTGAAGAGCAGGTTCGCCAGCTGTTCGCCGACATCGAATCACTCGGCTCCGATATTCTGCTGATGCAGCGGTCGGAGCGCTCTCAGCGAGCAACGGCATCCAAAGCAACGGCATCCAAAGCAACGGCATCCAAAGCAACGGCATCCAAAGCGACAACCGCAGAGCAGCTCCGCACGGCGCAGGATTCTCTTTTGTCAGGCAGCGTCCCTCGCGTGCAAATCCGCTATCACTGGGAAGAGGCAAACTGGATCGACACGCTGGAAGGTCGTGATGACGGCGTGAGGCTGGTTCGTATTTCCCACAACAAGCCGACATTGTCTGAATCTGCAGGTTGAATCCTGCAATGATGGGCTTGGCAGATGGAGGCGCCGCGAAGTTGATCAACGACTCATCGTGGCGTGGCGACGTGGCTGAGCTTTGAGACGTGACCGCATGCGGCACCCAACTCAGTCAATCTGCAATTCCTAAGGACGCGGGCAGTCTGAGGACGCCGCGTGACCCCGTCACCGTGTGGTCAAAATACTCGAACGACGTCGAAGACACGGGCATTCCACGATTTCGGTGGACTGAGATTCCGAATTTCGATCGAACTCTGGGGCCAACTTTTCTGCCCCGATCGAGGAGAAACCGGTGCGGCGGGATATAATTCGTTCGATAGCCATGACCCCTCAGTGTGTTAGGTCATGATGCTCAATCTGTCCCGAAATACTGACGTCACACACCTTATCAGAACTCAAAATTGAGGAAATCGAGGCCGGTCAGAGCGTCGCCGGCTCCAACCTTTATGTCTCGTGGGGCCAACCTTTGTGTCTCAAGATCCAACCTTTATGTCTCAAACCAAACACTGGTGGGAGACATAAAGGTTGGAACACGGCGCGTTGCTCCGAAAGGACTTACGTCGACGCGAGACACAAACCCTGCAACGGTTGAGACACAAAGCTTGAGCTGTTCCGCTGTTTGAGACACAAAGGTTGACCTCCTCTGCAGCTGTCAACTTACCAGTCAAATCAAAAAAGAAGGCGTCACACACCGACTGTCAGTGACTCTGGTGTCTGATCAAATTCCGTCTCGATACCGATGGCAGTGAACGTGACCGTTTTGTCCTGACGTTCACGAATCTGGCTTAGCTGTCCCAGGTCGCACGTCAGCGGTTGTTTGAGTGGATTCGACCATGACAGCGCAGCAAGTGGACTTGCTGCAGCTCGAGCTGTCGCTTCAAGCTGCGCTCTTTGATGTCGCTCTTGCTGCAATGATCGTTCGAGCTTCGCAATTTGTGTGCGGTCTGCCGAACCGTGTCTCACTTCTTTCTGCCGATGTGTGAATTCAATCTGAACTCGCAGTTTTTCTTCAGCATGTTGAATCCGCCGTTCTGCAAGCTTGTGTTCTCGAATTTCTTGTTCACTACGGTGGCGGGATTTCTCGCGTTCAAGTTCCAGACGCTGCTTTTGCCGTTCATAATCAAGCATAGCACGAGTGATCTTGACTGAATCGTTTGCATTTTCCAGCGGTATTTCGAGAGCCGCAGAAGCTTTGACGTGCAGAGCCTGTTCAAGAGCCTGCAACCGGGAAGCTTCGTCTTCGGGCACCACTGCTTCTGAGCGAAGAATCTCAATCGCAGCCGCTGGCCCTCCAGAAAACGCTGCCCCGTATCGAGCCGCCTGCTGGAAATTACCCGCGTTACGCTCTGGCGCCATCACATGTGCATTGATCCAGCCGACTGCAGTTCGGTGGTCACCGACATCAAAGAACAGCCGGCGAATGATTTTTGCCACTTGCACGTCGACCGCAAGCTGCTCTGAAATCACATCGACTGTGCAGGCCCCCAGTTCCAGAAGTATGAAGTGGGAGCAAAGTACATCCTGATACCAGAACGCTTCCGCAGCCGCTGTGGCCTTGAATCGATCAGGAATGTTGTCGACACCATCCTCATCACAGGCCTCGAGAAATTTAACCGCCTCGATCACCTCATCGTCTGCTGCGGACCTCATCCACGGGGCGGCAGCATTATGCATGGCACTTGCCAGGTTCCAACGCCACGAAGGACCATCCAGGGTCTTGCGCATCGACCGGTTTTGCTGCAGGCTCCAACTACGCGATGAGCTACTCATGGTGACTTCTTTCCATCGCGGTTAGTCGACGTGCCGAGATCGGAAGATTCCCAGCCGCGAACTTCCCCGCCTTTCATGAACAATCCGATGCCCTGCAAGTGCTCATTCAAATCGGCCCTTGCCCGTCGTAAAGCCTGACGTGTCGCCTTTCTTGTTCGTGCAACCGCCCGAGCCATCCGTGTTTCGCTCTGCAGCTCGTGCAGCACACGACGAAGGAACACGATGTCGTCCGACTTCGTCCCCAGATAGATCGAACGCTGCCGACCCTCCTGTCGGAAAACCAGGCGAAAATACGGTCCCGTTCTCTGGTCCTGATATTGCCGCCACGATTCTTGAACGCTTCCCTGCATTCGAAAGAGCTCCGGCTGACGTTCGATGAACTCCAGCGCTCGTCGCACTTTTTGGTCAACACATTCGCGTTTTTCCAGGATTGAGTCCGCCATGCATCATTCCTCATCGGCGAATTGACGCCGAATTGGGTCGAAGCTGCCGGGCAGAGTCCCATAACGTTCTCGAAACTCGTGCAAGCGGACCCAGAACTTACTGGCATTGTCCTTCGCCTTGATAGTGCGAAGCAGCCGTCCAACCTGAGTAGCGCGATCCTTCGAGGCGTCTTCCTCCGAGTCAGGTTGCTGCCCGGATTGGGCAATCGCAAACTGATCCTGAATCTCCAGCCAGAGCGAGTGAACAATCGTCACGCCGGTACTTTGAGCGAGGCCTGGTGCCGCACCAAGAACAAGTTCCTTATAGGCTGGTGCCACGATGCTGGTGATCGCCACCTGCAAGTCGTGTGGCAGGTTTCCAAAGTCGACACCATCTGGAATCCAGTACGGCCGTGTTGGGGTAGGAACATTACATCCCTGAGTATCACTCTCCATTTTTCGTCTCCTTACAGCACATAAATTGGAATCTCGATGTTCGGTCCAAACCGTGGGTTTGTCCCATGGATTCTGTAAAATCACTGCTGCGACCTGCGTGCGCAGATCCACGGTAACCAACTCTTGAGTCCCTCAAGAACGAAATGGCGGGCTCATTAACCAGACAATTCCTTGTGGCTGGCGAGAAGTTGCTGTGCCAGCTGAATCAGCTCATTCATGTTGCTTGAATCCGGTCGCTCAGTCCGACGACCACCACGAATCTTCCACTTCGCTTCTTTCACCAGCTGACTTGCTGCCAGACCTCGACCAGTGATTTCCGCAATCTGTGATAGAATCGCCCGACGGATTGGCTGCGATTGATCCCGAGCCTCTTTCAACAACGGCTCAACGATTTCTTTCTCCCACAGTTCGCTGTAGTGGAGTAGTTTCGATGCCAGAGTTCGTTCATTTCCTCGAATTCTTTCCGAGCGGAGCAATTCCTTACTCAGTTCGCGATATGCGTCGAGCAACGTCAGTTTCTTCGTCGGGACTTTGATGCAGGTACTTGCTGGCCGAACGGATTCGTCAAGGCTCTCTCGAAACAACTGGCGGAGAGCATTTTGATCCTCAAACTCTGCAGCGTCGCTGAATTCGGATAGCTCGCGAGTCGTCGGCTTCCATGTACTTAGCCGTGACGTGTCGAAGCCCAGAGAGGACTCTGCTTTTGCCATTTGCGAGCAGATCTTCGCTCCCTCATCTGTCTGTTTTCGACTAAGAGAACTGATATCCCAGTCAGCCAGAACAATCCTTGCGCCATGGCGTGAGATATCTGCCCGAGTTGCTGTTCTGGACTTCGCGACATCGGTACCACCGACCTTGGGACGTCCAAACAGGAGCCGCAACTCGCGGCCTTTCATCGACGCCAGTCCCGTCGCAGTTGTGGCCGCGAATCCGAGTGACCGAAGTACCGCCAGATCCGTGAGATTGAACGCCACGACGACTCGCTTTTTGAACTTCATTGCAGCGGACTTTGTCCTGAAATCATTCATTGCTCCAAAAACAGCGGGCTCTTGAGAGACTGGCAGGATGCCATCAGACGTGAGCAACTCGTGAGGCGATTCGACTTCTTCACGGAATGAAGCCGCGAACGGCGCCTGAGGCTTGTCCAATGGCGGACAGAGCGCGACATCATCGATTCCAGACCGGACAAACACGCCCATCTTCAGTAACATCTCACGATTACAACGGGTCTGAAGAGCGTTCCGAAGATCAACCGGGTCGCAAGTGAGCCGCCTCACCGTCGATTCGCGTCTAAGAAATTCCCAGCGGGAAGGGAGCGGCAGCGGTTCGGACCTGACAAGGATTAATTGCAGAACCGAGTTGATGGTGGAGTCATCCATGACATACGCCTTTGTGTCAGGTTGTAACCGGAAGGGCTAGCCGGTAAGGTTAGTTGCCGAGTCACGCCTGTAAAGCCTTGTCTCCCCGTCTTATGGCCCTGCTGGAATCTCGATGTCCGAATCCACTTCCAATCTCAGCCGACAGCGTTTCGAAGAACTTCTCGAAACGCTTGCAAAACAGGGACTCACTCAAAGGAATGTCGCTGAGCAAGTTAATATCCCCGCGCAGTATGTCTCCAACCTGAAAACCGGCCAGAGAACACTGACAGAACTGGCAGCGCGGCGCTTCGGAGCCGTTTTCGACTGCAACTACCAGTGGCTACTCGGACATTCCGACGACAGGTCTGTCCCGGATCTGAAAGGATCAGCAGGTGATTCGCCGGGGCGCGGGGTTCCGGTGTTTGACGAGCTGATTGAAGGTGATCCCAGGTCAAACACAGGCTGGGACGGCGCCACGGTAGAACTGAGTGGCGCTGCAGCTGCGAGAGCGACACAGTGCCACCGGGCCTATGTGCTGCGATCTTCAGTGGAAGATGTCGACGGACGAATTCGACAAGGGGACCTGCTGTTGATTTCACAATCAGTCGAATCGAATGCCGAAATCCAAGTCGTGCAACATCGGAAGCGACTCCTTCTGACCCGAATCGGCGTCGATGGTCAGCAAATTCGGATCAGTGACGGACAGGCGCTCGCCGGAAACTGCGAGGTCGTGGGGCATTGCGCTGGAATCGTCTGGGCATCAATGTTGAAAGATTGATTGAGCACTGAGCTGCATTCATTGCAGCAGTACTGTGATTCGATTGTCTCGACGATTCTGAATCCAGTCGCCGCTGCGAGCCAGTGATTCAGACCACATGCACGGTCGAATGGTGTGACGAAGACCAGCACGTCGACACCGGCAGTTTTGCTGCAAAAACGCGAAAAACGGGGCATAATGAAGTAGTGAGACTCCGGTTAGATCTCACACCTCAGGCATTAGTGCCTGCAGCTCACGTGGATACGTCAACTTCGTCTTCCCGGCTACCGGTTGAAGACTGATGTCTATCACGTTGCTTCAACACCCCTCGCTCTCCAAGGAGAACAGCATGACAAGAATGCGGAAGAAGTGCGCGCCGATTGAGAACGCGTCCGACTTTTCAGAGACATCCCCGGCGGCCTCGCGCGCCACGTGGACTGGTTGTCTCAGAATTGGAGCGGTCATCGCGCCCGTGCGTGCTTATCCATCGGTGAAGGATGACGATGGACCTGAACTGCACCAGTTCCACCGAGGTTGCGGTAAGCGGATTCAGTGTCCCCGGATGTGTCCGAAGCACGGAGCTCTCGCCAGTGAAGACATCGTCAAAGGCATCGAGTCCGCGAATGGAAAACCCATTCTGATGGATGAGGACGCTCTGCGACGCCTTCGTCCGCCGAAGGACGAAGAACTTGTGCTTGAACGATTCATCGCGGAGGCTGACCTTGATCCGATCATGTACTCCGGAAGACATCTTTACATAGCCCCGGCTTCGAAAGTGGCGGCGACGCCGTTTGGCTTGATGGTCGGCACTCTCTCCAGACTCGGGAAACTGGGAGTCGGACAACTCACCGTGAACGGACGAAAGAGTCTGGTTGCCGTGATGACTCGGGCTCAGCGATTGACGCTTCATTTCCTCCATTACCCTGGACAGATTCGCTCAGTTCCCGCCTTCGATGTGGTGACTGAGGACGTGAGCTTCGGTGCGCCGCTGGTTGAACAGTTCGTCAACGAGCGAAACAGTCACGTTGACTGGTCGGGCTATCAGGACCCTGTCCCTGGAATCGTGGACGAACTGATCAACACTCACAGTTCAACGCGCCGAGGTCGGAAAAAGTCGATACCACGGGCACCCGCGGCTAAGGCGGACAGGTGCAACCCGACGAAGGCGACTACCTCACGTCTGACTGGCAGGAAGTCCTCTGCCCGTAGAAACAGCCGATGAAAGATACGTCTCTACCCGCTGCCGCGATTTCTCTGACGCCATCAACCTTTCGCCTGAGACGAAGAACACCAGGCTCCTTCCTGCTGATTCCATCGGTCCGTGAAGGACGTTGCATCCGCTGTCAGGGACAACTTGAAGGAAAGGCCGCACTGATTCTGGCCGCATGCCCAGCCGTGAAATTGCTGCAGGAGCAACCAGGCCAGATATGGTACGAATGGGATACGACTACCAACGATGTGATCCAACTCTTTGACGAACCACAACGGTTGAGTCGCCGTAAGCGTCGCCTGCGAACCAGCTACATCGTTCCCGACTTTCTTGTCGAAACTCGACGGCACCAACGACTGATCGAAGTCAAACCATCCAGACGGCTGCACAAACCGGACACCATTCGAAAACTCTCAGTTGCTCGACTCTACGCGCAACAGAACGAAATGACATTTCACGTCCTG
>JBLFXD010000391.1:0-6777 GCA_047611045.1 Planctomycetaceae bacterium
ATCTGCAGCCCGCGGGTTTCGAAACTTCGACAACTACAGAACACGAATCCTCTTCTTCTGCGGAAAGCTAAAACTCAACCCCGATACCAGCCACTAAATCATGAGAAGAACCGAAAAAGAAGGGCGTCAGTATCGACTGCCAAAGAACGAAGAATGGACCGCGGCCATGCAGCTGGGAGCCGCCAGGAAACAGCTCCCCGCAACGAACTCCGACGAGCCAATGATCAACGACTATTACGGCTGGTTCGACGCAAAGAGTCAGCATCCGCTTGGCATCGCTCGAACATCGGACACCTACGCCGAGTGGACTCAGGACGCTCAGTTCGGCAGCAAGCCTGACCGAATGGTGCTCGTGCATCGCGAGGTCAGTGACGACGGAGTCCGGTTCTATTCAGGGATACAATTCAGAGCGGACAAGTCTTTCCGAGCAGCCGATGTCGGCTTCCGAGTCGTCGCTGAACTGCAGGTTCTAGCCGTCGAGGAACCAGAGGAAACCAAGAATGATTTCCCCGCAGCGTTGCCGACTGAAAGCGGGAGTTGAATTGGCCTCGAAATTTATCACTCAGTGGACGAGAGCTGTTTGACGGCTGGTAGGAACACGTGGTTGGGTCCCCAAACGGCATCATCCGCGTCAGGTATCTTTGCGAGGAACTCAGCGGGTACTCCGCGCCAGTCAAATCGTGAAGAAAGGCACGAACTACCAGTGCTTGAGTATCGACTAACTGTCGCGGCAAAAGGTCGCGAGCCACCAGACGGAAGTGTACGAGGTCTTCCCCACGCTCGCTTCCATTGGCCATAGAAGAGCCAAAGTTGGTCCGAGGCATCGAAACAGAGGAACCAACCACGTTCGTGTGCGAATGGAATGACTCTGGCATCCTGGAAGGTTCGAAAAATGTAGAACCATCTAAACCGGTCGGCGAAACACGATTTCGATATTGCCATCAGGCGTCTTTGACACGCGTAGTCGGACTTCGTCGTCGGGAGACCGGTACTCTCCGAGGTCCGAGACAATCTCACCCTCCCGAAGTCGCGGCGGACCACTGTTGATCACAACGAAGCCCGCAGTGAGAACGGTCGTGATCGCGAGAATCCACAACACGACATTCAGAGATCGTGCTGGGCGATCGGTGATCCGTTCCGTCGAGGGATTCTCGTCAATGTTCATGAGACCTCGGATCGATGTTGTTGGTGTCGCTTGTTTGTGAATTCTGGACGTCAGCAAAGTGTGTTATCCGAATTTCGTTCTATTCAAAACAGCGACGCTGGGTCGTTCACGAATCGTTCGGCGGTTTCTTTGGTGATGCGGTTTTCGAAGTATAACTCTTTCACGGAATCGTCGAGTGTCATCATGCCTTCGTCACGCCCGGAAAGAATGTAGTTGTCGATCGAGGTCAGCTTGCCCGATCGAATCGCGCTGGCGATCGGCGAGTTGTTAAACATCACTTCCAGAGCCAGCCAGCGTTTCTCGCCTTCGACCGAACTCGGCAGGAGATGCTGACTGACGACCGCTCGCAGGCTGGTTGCCAGTTGTGCTCGGATCTCCGCCTGCACCGCCTGAGGAAAGACATCCGAGTATCGCGAGATCGCTCCGCGGGCATCGCGAGTGTGCAGTGTTGACAGCACGAGATGTCCGGTCTCGGCAGCGGTCAACGCCATCTGAGCAGTCTCGGCGTCGCGAATTTCGCCGATCATGATCACGTCGGGATCCTGGCGAAGTCCATGTTTCAGCCCGTCAGCAAACGATCGCACATCCATGCCGACCTCGCGCTGAGTCACCACCGCGCCGTCGGAAGTCGGATAGCGATACTCGACCGGCTCTTCGATCGTGATCACTCGGCAGTTGCCGGCGGCGATCAATCGAGAAACCAGCATCGCCAGCGTCGTCGTCTTCCCCGAGCCCGTGACACCCGTCACAAGCACGAGGCCGTTGCGAAAGCTCGTCAGCTTCCTGGCCGTCGCTTCCGGAAACCCGGCCCAGTTCAAGTCGGGAATCTTTTCAGGAATCAATCGAATGCACGCTCCGATCTGCTGATCGCTGACGAAGTAGTTGACTCGAAACCGGTGAGACTGCTCGCCGATCAGCAACTGCATGGAGAAGTCGGCATCCTGATCAACCAGAAACCGCTCGAAGATTTTCTTCGGACACGCTTCTTCCAGAATCGGCTGCAGCAAGTGACCCCAAAGCTGTTCTTCTTCAAGCGGCCGCAACTGACCATTAACACGCAACACCGGCGGCTGCCCGACAACTAGATGCACATCCGACGCTGCGGAATTGACTGCCTGAGTTAACCATTCGAGGAGTGAAGTTGAGAATTGAATTTCGGAATTGTCAGCGGAACCTGTCATTTGACGATGTCTCTCCAAACGAACGATCTGTCCGAAATTACAGTCAGGCAAGCCAAAGCGTCGAGTGGCTGTGCAACGGATGCTATTCTGATCTCCACTCAGCCGCGATCACGGAACCTGTTGCGGGATTTCATGTTTGAAGCGAATCGGTAGTCGAAGAAATGTGAGGCGTCATGCAGATTTCTTTTGAATGCGAAAAGTGTGGGCGACGGTACAAGGTTGATGAGGCCAAGGTGGGGCAGTCGGCGAAGTGTCGAGACTGTGGCGAAATGATCCGCGTGCCGGTGCCGGCTCCGCCTGTGGAAGAGTCGCCCAGTCGTTCGCCGATTTATCGGCACGAGGATCGTGAGCGGGAGTTTGAAGTCGCGACCGGTGACGAGGAAACGATCGACGCGATTACGGCTCACATAGACGAGCACATTGGCGAGATCGATCAGGTCTGGCATGAGCTGATTTCGGACCTCGTCCACATCGACGTTCATCAAGTTCCGCCGAGCGAAGATCGTCCGTTCTGGACCTTCGTCACGAGCGGGATGAGCGACAAGCCGATGACCGTTCCGGAAGGAGCCGAGGACTTTGCTTACGCGGAGCTGATGATCTGCCTGCCGCCGGATTGGCCGGTCGGCGAAAAAGATTTCGACGACGAGAACAACTACTGGCCGGTCCGGCTGCTGAAAGTTCTCGCTCGTTTACCACATGAATACGAAACGTGGCTCGGACCGGGACACACGGTTCCGAACGGTGGCGAGGATCCCGCTCCCTACGCAGACAACAACAGCTTTGTTTGTGCCCTCATGCTGAGTCCGGGCCTGGTGTTGCCCTCGGAAGTTTCCGTGCTGGAACTTTCCGACGGCCGGATCATCAACTTCTACGCCGTCTGGCCGATGCATCAGTGCGAGGTGGATCTCAAGCTGAAACGAGGCCTCGACGCGCTACTCAACCACTTTGAGAAACACCAGGTGAATGAATTGCTCGACCTGAATCGCCCGGCTGTGGTGGCGACGAAACCCTGGTGGAAGTTCTGGGGCTGAGGCCTTGCACGTTCAGAATTCAGCCACAGAGAACACAGAGGTCGTGGAGTTGTTCTTAAGAGAATTTCTCTGAGGGCTCTGTGCACTCTGTGGCAAACATCCGTGACAGTCAGGCGAGCCCGACGAAGGTTGCCATGCTTTGCAGATGAAGGCCGATCGTCGACAGAAAAACGTGAATGCCTTTCCAGTCGCCCCACGCGAAGGCAAGGACCATTCCGTGGCTGACGAGCACCGCCGTCGGCAGGAACATCACGCTGAACAGGTACCCGACCTGTTGAAGATCCGTTTGTCCGCTGTGAGTTTCCCGCATGGTCGAGGTGATGTGGTAGACGAAGGCCGCTCCGACGATCGCGTCGGCGACGTTGGTCGGGATGAAGGTCAGTAGTCGAAACAGCGGGATCAGCAGGAAGCAGACCGTCGGGAAGAAGTAGGGAGCGACGGTGATTAGCCAGTTGCCCAGCCCGATGATGCGGACATGGCCGCCACTTTTCCACGTGGCCTTTAGCTCGGTGACGCGATGCAGGGTGAGTATTGCAAACAACGCGTGAGTGAATTCGTGCTCGAATGTTGAAAGCAACGTCGCTCGCCAGCGTCGGATCGTCCACAGCCAGACCAGCAGGTACAGGCCCGCTCCGCCGATAAAGGGCAGGATTGTTTCCGGTTTCTGGACACACACGATGACCAGATCGAAGCAACTCAGCAGCGAAGGAACCAGCAGCAGCACGGCGGCGATTGCCACCGGCCACTTGAGCCAGTCGACGAATTTGTCGATGCGATCCGAAATGGGGTGGAGCATCTGACTGGTTCCGGTTTCGTTGTGGGTTGAGGCTGAGCGTTCAATCGCGAAGGGCGATGATGATTGAAGAGTGGCTGGGGTCGAGCGTGCGAGCCCCCAGAACTTCGGACCGCTGGGGCTCGCCAGGGCTCGACCGCCAGCCACTCGGGATTTCAACCATGACATCGTCGCCGAGCGGCTTTGCAGATGCCAACGGCCTGATGTCATACTGGATTCATGGCTCAGCGATTTCGCATTATTGACGGGTATAACCTGATGCATTCGGTCGGGTATGCGCGCGAACGTTACGGCCAGGGCGGACTCGAACGAAGTCGTAATCGACTGCTGCGGTTTCTCGTCAACCGGCTTGATCTCGAAGAACGACGCCGGACGACGATCGTGTTTGATGCTCGGACGATTCCATTCGAAGGTGTCCGTCAGCAGAAGTTCGAAGAGATGACGATCGTCTTCAACGAGGCCGGCAGCGACGCGGACATGGTCATTGAGGAACTGATTCTGGAGCATTCCGCTCCGAAACAGCTTGAGGTGGTTTCGGGAGACCGCCGTCTTCAGAAGGCGATCAAGCGTCGGAAGGGCATTGCCGTCGAGAGCGAAGACTTCGCTCGAATGTTGCGAGAGCGGGAGAGCGTCGTGCCGGGCAGCTCGCAGGACGTTGTTCCGTCGGCTGAGTCAGGGGGGAAGTCTGACAATGCTGCACCCTCGAAATCCGACACCGAATACTGGTTGGAGGTCTTCGGCGAAGTGGATGTCTCAGAAGCTCCAACCGAACCGCTTCGCCCGGAGAAGCCGGGTGGGCAGGCGCAGGCTTCGGACTGGAATGCTCACGTCGAGAAGCTGATTGACGACTTGAACGGCGCGGATTCGCCGGAGGATTGACTTCGGAGAAAATTAGAGGCCGGACGTGCGAATCAACATGTGAAACTCGGTGGTGAATCTGCCTACGTTGAAGAACTCGCGGACCGGCCTATAATCCCGCTCGGATTTCTCACCGGGCAGCTCTCCCGGAGTGTGACTGGCACCTGTGATGCGTGAATCGTGAAGGAGCCGACCTTGAACTGGTTGCGCTGCGCCCTGTCTTCTTCCGTCGGGAAGAAGTTTTTGATGGCGATAACTGGCCTCGCCTTGTGCGGGTTTCTTGTCGTGCATCTGGCTGGAAATCTGCTGCTGTTTGCCGGCGCGGAAGCCTACAACGCTTACGCCCACAAGCTGCACGACAACGAAGATCTGCTGCATGTCGCCGAAACCGGCCTCGCACTGATCTTCTTCACGCATCTGTATCTGGCGTTCAAACTGTCTGCTGAGAACAGGATTGCTCGCGGCCGCGGCTATGCCAAGAACGAGACGAAACGCGAAGATCTGATCAGCAAAGTGCGGCCTGAAACGTGGATGCTGGCGACAGGGCTCGGCTTACTGGCCTACATGGTTCTGCATTTGGCCGACTTCACGCTCGAATTCCGCGACCGATCGCACTACGAAGGTCTGGAGCCGTTCGATAAGGCTGTCTCTCTGCTGAACGATCCGGTATCGATCGTCGGTTATCTGGCGGGCTTCGCGTTTCTCTTCGCTCATCTCTCGCACGGTATTTCGAGTGCTTTTCAGAGTCTTGGGCTCAACCATCCCAAATACAACTCGATCATTAAGTGGGGTGGACTGGCTTTTGCCGGAGCACTTGCTTTGGGAAATATAAGCCTCGTCTTCTGGGCGTTGAGCCAGTAACGGCTGCACGATTAAAGCCCATCCGGGCACACGAATCACCCTCCTGTCGATTGTCGACGAAGGAGTTTCCGGAATGTTCAAGGTTGCTGACTCTCCCCTCGACGGTCGTGTCCCCGATGGGGCGATCGCCGACAAGTGGGACAACCGCAAGAACGAGCTGAAGCTCGTCAGCCCGAACAACAAGCGAAAGTACGACGTCATCGTGGTCGGCACGGGGCTCGCTGGAGCGTCCGCCGCCGCTTCGCTGGCCGAAATGGGCTACAACGTCAAAGCGTTCTGCTTTCAGGATTCGCCCCGACGAGCCCACAGCATCGCGGCTCAGGGCGGGATCAACGCCGCCAAGAATTACCCCAACGACGGCGACAGCATCTGGCGGCTCTTCTACGACACGGTCAAAGGCGGTGACTTCCGGGCTCGCGAATCCAACGTGTTTCGACTCGCGTCGGTTAGTGGAAGCATCATCGATCAGTGCGTTGCTCAGGGAGTGCCGTTTGCTCGTGAGTACGGCGGAACACTGTCCAACCGAACCTTCGGCGGTGCTCAGGTCTCGCGAACGTTCTACGCTCGAGGTCAGACCGGTCAGCAACTTCTGTTGGGTGCGTACTCGTCTCTGATGCGGCAGGTCGGTGCTGGCAAAGTCACATTGATGCCTCGTCGCGAGATGATGGACCTCATCGTCGATGAAGGCGTGACTCGCGGAATCGTCTGCAGAAATCTGAAGACGGGCGAGATGGAGGCTCACACCGGGCACGCCGTTGTGCTCGCAACGGGCGGCTACGGCAACGTGTTTTACCTCTCGACCAACGCCAAAGGCTGCAACGTCACCGCCGCGTGGCGATGCCATCGTCGCGGTGCCTACTTCGCGAATCCCTGCTACACGCAGATTCA
>JBLFXD010000392.1:0-6773 GCA_047611045.1 Planctomycetaceae bacterium
AAGGTTTTGATGTGAAAACCGGAGAGCGAATCTGGTCTATCTACAGCCAGGGCGAAGGCGTTACTCCGTCGCCGGTTGTCGGAGGCGGCCTGATCTTCACGTCGTCCGGCTTCGAAGCACCGACGACTCGCGCGATTCGACTCGGAGGAAAAGGCGACATCACCAAATCACACATCGCCTGGGAACAGACGAAAGGTGTGTCAGCTCTCGCGTCGCTGCTCTACGTCGCCCCGCACGTTTATTCGATCACGCGAGACAACATCCTGCATTGCCTCGACGCGTCGAGTGGCAAGATCGTCTGGCTGCAGCGTCTGGAAGGCGTCCACTCCGCGTCACCAGTTCTGGCCGATGGAAAGATCTATGTACTCTCCGAAGATGGAGTGACCCTGGTTCTGCGTCCCGGCGACAAGTACGACGAAATCGCCAGCAACAAACTCGGCGAAACCTGCCTGGCATCTATGGCCGTTTCGAACGGGCACTTCTACATCCGCTCAGCCGAGCATCTCTACTCCATCGGCCCGACCGGCAAAGAATAGGGAAGTGCTCATAAGTCAACATCCCTGGCGATCAGAGACGGTCTCGAAATTCACTCATTCGAAACGTGACTCACCCATGATGGCGGGCCATTCAGTTTCTGAACAGCCATCTTCCGAGCGGCTGTCTCTGAGTTTGTCGCAGCCCGATTGGCAACTTCCGGTTCGACGTTTTGAACAGCAGGCCAGTGCTGGTTGCGACAATGTTAATTGCTGGCAAAGATGCCGGCAGACCAGAATCAGCCACACATGACGATGACCGGTCAATGGTGACGGGTCTCGGAGATCGAATTGGAGATGGACTTTATCGACAGATATCTATGCATTGCTGGTGGGAATTAACGATTACTCGCCGGGGGTTGGAAAGCTGACTGGCTGCCTCAACGACGTCGATCACTTCCAGAACTACCTCGATGACAAATTCGACCGAAGCTGGCTTCACGTCGTTTCGCTCGAAGATGCAGACGCGACTCGCTCCAACATTATCGAGCAGTTTCGTTCGCACCTGGGGCGAGCCACTGCTGACGATGTCGCCGTGTTTCAATATTGCGGCCACGGAGCCCGTTGGAAATCGGCCAGCGCCTTCGAGCCATTCTTTCCTGACGGCAAGGACGAAGGGCTCGTCTGTTACGACAGTCGCGGTGCCGGCGGTTTTGACCTGGCGGATAAAGAGTTGGCGGTATTGCTGGCGGAACTGGCGAAGAACGACCCCCACATTGCCGTCATTCTTGACTGCTGCCATAGCGGGTCGGCCACTCGAAGTGCCGATGACTTCACGCAACTCAAGTCTCGACAGACTCATGAAGTATTCGACGAACGGCCGTTGGAGAGTTACCTCGACGGCTATTATTCGACGCTTCTTGAACGAGGCGAGTCGCTTCAGATTCCGGCCAGTCGACACATTCTACTGGCCGCCTGCCAGCGCGTTCAGAAGGCGTGGGAAGGCAAGGACCACAGTGGAGTCTTCACCAGCACGTTGCTGGAAGTGCTCGGCAAATCAGGGACCGATATTTCTTACGCGGACCTTTTCGTTCGTTGCCGTGCCGCCGTTCGCAAGCGAGCTGACAATCAGGATCCGCAGTTCGAAACTTATCGCGGCTTCCAGGCTTACGGCGGATTTCTGGGTGGCCAGGCTTCGCAGGCTGCTCGGCGTTTCAGCGTCCACTTTGAAAAGAACCACTGGACGGTTGACTGCGGCGCGCTGCATGAGGATGACGATTGGAAAGTCGTCCGCGGCACTTTGAAGTGCCAACAATCTGACTCAGCAGACACTGCACATCATGCTGGTCTATTTCTCGGAAGATTACGGATTCCAGCCGCTGTTCAATGAGCGAGTCGAACGCACGGAGAGTGAGTTCATCGTCACGCTGGACGGGAATGCGATCTTCAATCTGGCATTGGAAGAACACGAAGGCGACGAGGCGACTCACACGTTCAAACTGATCATCAGCACGGAAAAGGTCGACGACTTTCTGCTTGGGCAGGAAGCGTTGGAACTCGGCAAGATCGTCACGCCACCGTCGACTCGCGGATTGAGTTTTGGGGCGCCGCGCAAGAAACTCGTTCACGAGAACGAGTGGTTCACCAAAGACGTGCGAGTCAAACTCGTTCGGCAGCTCGATCGAGTTTCTGAGAACGATGCGACGCTGGCCAACCAGAAAATAAGGATCAAAGGGCACTCTTCGCTGCAGGCTGGAATCAGCCTGTGTGCCGCCACGCCGGCCACACGCAGCGTCGGTGGCAGCTCGGACATCTATCGGGCTCTCGAACGTCAGGGCATGGAGCTGCTGAACTTTTCCGGCACGCGCGGCGACAGTGAGAGCATTCTTGAATTAACGGACATTCAGAATCCTGAAGCTCTGGCCGAAGAACCGCTGGAAATAGAACTCGACATCGACCTCGCGGACGGAGAGTTCATCCTGCCACTCGCGTTCGACGGCGAGCACATCCTGCTAACCGGCGAGCCGTCGCAGGACGACGAAGGCCGGACGCACATCAGCATCAGCCACATCCCCGATGTCCCGGACAATCGTCGGAGTCTGGGAAGTGCACTGAAGCTCTACTTCTTCAAGACCTACCTCAAGCAGGAAAACGTTAATCGACTGTGCTGGATCGAGTACCAGGCGGACGGAGCCTTCAAACGGCATCGCAGTGGCGTCGCCGAACAGATCGCGGCCGCGAAAAACATCCTGTTGTTGATGCACGGAATTATCGGAGACACGGATGGGATCGCGGTCGGGCTGCGATTGGCCAGAGACGCGGATGCAAAAAGCGTCGACGAAAAATTCGACCTGGTGCTGACTTACGACTACGAAAATCTCAGTACACAAATCTCCGCAACTGCTGCCCGGTTAAAAGATCAGCTCGTTGAAGTCGGTCTCAGCGAGAGCGATGACAAACGACTGACGCTGCTGGCGCATTCGATGGGTGGGCTCGTCTCTCGCTGGTTCATCGAACGTGAAGGAGGCGACAAAGTCGTCGACCATCTGGTCATGTTCGGCACGCCAAACGCCGGTTCACCGTTCGGCAAAGTCGAGGGGGCACGAAAGATCATGTCTGTGTTGACCACTCTGGCCATCAACTCATTCCCGCTTGCTACACCGGTTTGCGGAGGGCTCATTTATCTGTTGAACCGTTCGAAGAAAGTGACTCCCACGCTTGAACAGATGAATCCAGCATCGGAATTCATCAGATCGCTCAACGCCAGTTCCGATCCGGTTGTGCCCTACACAATCGTCGCGGGTGACGTTCGAGACTACCACGAATCGTCCGATCAACAGGCTGCTCAACTGATTGCGAAAGTCGGCTCAGGTCTTTTGTTCGACACGCTGTACCAGAACTCCGGCCACGACATCGCCGTCAGCAACGAAAGCATTCACAGCGTCGCCGACGATCGCACGCCACCACCAGCTAAGCACAACGTGATCTGCCATCACTTGAACTACTTCGCGAGCGAAGCCGGATTGCAGAGGCTGGCCTCAATCAACTGGACTTAAAGAACCACTCTTTCGCACGGGCTACCATGACAGACACAACCAGCAAGCCGGTGATCTTTCTGGCGTTTGCTAACGATCGTGATGACACGGTTGGGTATTTGCGGAATCTGCCTGATGAAGCGCGGCGGTTGCGTGAGGCTCTGGAGTCGGCAGAGCAGGCGGGTTTGTGTGAGGTGGTGGTTCGGTCTAACAGCACGGCCGCTGACATCTTCAAGGTGTTTCAGGACCCCCGGTATCGAAATCGTGTTGCCATCTTTCACTACGGCGGACACGCCAACGGTTACGAATTGCTGCTGGAATCGACGACGGGAACCGCAGCAACGGCCCATGCGGACGGGCTGGCCGCGTTTCTCGCGCAGCAGCGAGGGCTGCAACTGGTGTTTCTGAATGGATGCTCGACGGTGCAACAGACGTTCGCGCTGCTGGAAGCCAACATCTCGGCCGTGATCTCGACCTCGCGTACCATCGACGACAAGGTGGCGACCGATTTTTCGTGCCAGTTCTACCAGGGGCTCGGGGGCGGAGCCGGTTTACAGAAGGCATTTGACGAAGCAGAAGCCACGATCGAAACGACGTGCGGTGACGACACTCGAGCACTCTATCTGGATGATGCGACTGGTTACACAAATACATTCGATGCAGACCGTCTGCCCTGGCTGCTTTCCTTTCGGCCAGGCATGGATCACGTCGCTTCATGGAACCTGCCCAACGCTGTCGATGATCCACTGTTCGGACTTCCCGTCCCCCCTGAACGTGAATTGCCAGAGAGTCCTTACCGACATTTGGACTGGTTCACCGGTAAGGACTCGGACGTATTCTTCGGACGCGGCCACCAGATTCGCGAACTGTACAATCGGCTGACGGCTCCGCGTACTGCTCCGATCATGTTGTTCTACGGTCAGTCGGGCGTTGGGAAATCTTCGATTCTGGACGCCGGTTTGATTCCGCGGCTGGAGCACGATTACGACGTCCGTTATCTGCGGCGGACCGAAGCGGGGCTGCTGGATGCGCTCCGGCTGGCCTTTCTTCCCCAAGCGGTCGATGTGCCACTTGAATCAGCATGGCGGGCGAAAGAGGAACAGACTGGCAAGCCGCTGATCGTTTTCCTGGATCAGGTGGAAGAACTTTACACACGCCCCATTGCTGGTCTGCCCGACGAACTCGATCAGTTGCTGGAAGTTCTCAAGGCGATCTTCATTGATCCCGATCATCGACCTCAGGGAAAACTGGTGCTGGGCCTTCGCAAGGAATGGCTGGCCGAACTGGAAGCGCAACTGATTGCTCACGAGCTGCCTCGAACGAAGGTGTTCCTCGAACCAATCGATCGGCGAGGCATCATCGAGATCGTTCAAGGTCCGGCTCGATCCGAGCGACTGCGCGAACGATACGGACTTACCGTCGAATCAGGGCTCGCTGAAATCATCGCCGACGACCTGTTGGCCGACCGCGACTCGGCCATCGCTCCGACGCTTCAGATCCTACTCACGAAAATGTGGACCAGCGCGACCGCCGAAAACTATGAACATCCACAGTTCAGCCAGAGCCTGTATCAGCAGTTGAGACGCGAAGGCATCCTGCTTCGGGACTTCCTGAATCAGCAGATCGCGGCGTTTCGTGAACGTTATCCGGATGCCGTTGATTCAGGCTTGCTGTTGGACATTGTCTCGCTACACACGACTCCGCTGGGCACAGCCGATCAGAAGACGGTCGAGCAACTGCAGGAGCAATACGCCCACCTGGACGCGACATTGCCCGAGCTGATTCAGCAGTGCCAGGATCTGCACCTCTTGACTGTCGCGGCGAGTGCAAAGCAGCAAAGCACCAGAACAACGCGTCTCGCCCACGACACGCTTGCTCCACTGGTGCGCGAACAGTTTGACGTCTCCGACAAACCGGGGCAGAGGGCTCGGCGAATTCTCGACAACCGCGCCGTCGACTGGGTCAATGACAAGATCGGCACGCCGCTCGACGAAGCCGATCTCGCCATCGTGGAACAGGGAACGCAGGGAACCCGAGTTCTCAGTCCTACCGAACAGCGTCTGCTGGTTGCCAGTCGTGAGCTGTCTGCCAAACTGAACCGAACGCGTTTGATCATCAAAATCGCGACGGTAGTCGGGGTCGCAATTATCATGATCACGGCCAGCATCGCGATGTGGCAGCGAAGCGAAGCCGAAGCTGCACGCATCCAGGCGGAAGCCGCAAAAACACAGGCGGAAGCGAATCAGATAGTTGCAGACCAGCGATTTGATCTCGCCAATCAAGCCGTGTCAGACATGCTCGTCGAGGTCGGAGCAGACACACTCAAGAATGTGCCGCAGATGGAAGGCGTCCGTGCTGCCCTGCTCGAAAAGGTGCTTCTCCTTTATGAAGACATCGGCCAGACAAACGACGCCAACGATCCGGATGCGCGGTTTCAAACGGCCATGGCCCTTTTCCAGGTTGGCGAAATCCAGCGTCTGCTGGGCGTCGGAAACGGTCCCGAAAAATCAGAGTTCGCCTACGAAACGGCGATCTCTGGGTTGAGCAAACTGTGCAGCGAGTTTCCCGACGAACTGCCTTACCAACAACAGCTGGCTCGCAGTCACATGTGGCTTGGCGAGCTGCTGCGGGAGGTCGCTCAAGACACGCGCGGCGACGAAGCCGAATCACACTATGCCAGCGCGATAAAAGTTCAGGGAAAACTCGCGACCAAAGTCGGCGACAGCCAGATTCAATATCAGATCGACCTGGGACGATCGCACATGAACCGCGGCATCGTCCGCAAGAACAAACACGACTGGGACAACTCAGCAGAGGACTACGCTGCCGCAGAGCAACATTGTTCCAACGCTTTGCGCGACACCGCGCGAAGCTCTGAACAGACGGAGGAATGCCAGGTCCGGCTCGCCAAGTGTCATCTCAATCGCGGAGTGCTTCTGCGCGAACGCTACTTCGCGGAGCCAGAACCTGAGACTTTGGAACTCGCCACGGCAGCCTTCCAGAAAGCCATCGACGCGTTGATCGCCGTTCAGAAGGGAAGTCGACGTTCCGGGCAGTCGCAGCAAATCCACTTCAGCCTGGACCTGGCGAAATATCGCAACAACCAGGCGGTCGCATTGCTGACCGGTTTTGAGAAACTGGACGAAGTCGAAAAACAGGGTTCTTCTCATGATTTAGTGGCTGGTATCGGGGTTGAGTTTTAGCTTTCCGCAGAAGAAGAGGATTCGTGTTCTGTAGTTGTCGAAGTTTCGAAACCCGCGGGCTG
>JBLFXD010000393.1:0-6765 GCA_047611045.1 Planctomycetaceae bacterium
GCAGGACGAGTCGGATTGCGGAGCGGTGTCGCTGGCGATGGTTGCCCGTTACTTTGGGATTCGAATCCCGGTGGAAAGGTTGCGGCGACTCGCTCAGACCGGGTATGCCGGAGTCAGTCTGTATTTTCTGTCGGCGGCTGCTGCACAGATTGGCTTCCGTCCGCAGGCAACTCGCACAGCGCTCGACCAGTTGAAGAAAGTTCGACTGCCCGCGATTGCTCACTGGGAAAACCGCCACTACCTGGTTCTGTACCGGATGGACGAGAAGGCTGACGAGTTTGTCGTCGGAGATCCGGCGCGAGCCTTGCTCAAGCTGACGCGACAGCAATTCGAAGCAGGGTGGACCGGACGACTGCTCCAACTGGAACCGACAGACCGTCTGGAAGAACACCCTCGACCGGATTCGATTGTTAAGCGGATTCGCATGGCAATTCTCAATCGTGTGCCGGAGCGATTATTGGAACGCGAGAGCGAACAGTCGTCTTCAGTCAGCACCGATGCCGATCGGGCGAATACGCCGTTCACGGGCAGCATTCGACTTGAGAATGTCGGCTATCGATTCTCGCCTGATCCGCCGGACGTTCTGACAGGGATCAACCTCGAAGCATTGCCGGGACAAACGATCGCCATTGTCGGCCGCACGGGAGCTGGGAAGTCACTTCTGGCGGCGATCCTGCAAGGGTCAGTCGCTCCGACAAGCGGTCAGTTACTTGTTGACGGTAAGCCGCTGCCCGCTGGTGATTGCCGCCACCCGTTTAATTATTCTCAACTTCTGACTAACCGAGACCTGTTCGAAGGCCTGACGATCGCTGAGAACATCGCGCTCGGATCTGACGTCGATCCGAGCGGCCACAGAGATCGCATCGTCGCGGCTGCCAAGCTTGCGGAAGCGAACTTGTTCATCGGACGCCTTCCGTTTGGATACGACACTCCCATCGGAATCGGCTTTGCTCAGCTATCGGCTGGCGAGGCGCAACTCCTGGCATTGGCCCAGGCGTCGTTGCTGACTGCTCCGCTCCTCGTGATGGATGACACGCTTTCCGCGCTGCCGTCGAATGTGGCACGCCGCATCCTGCTGCGGTTAAGGAATCCGCCGACGCAGGGAGAAGATTTGGTGCGATCCCGAAAGCGAATCATTGTCGTGACGTCACGAAATGTTGCCGCGATTCGAGATGCTGATCAGATCGCAGTGCTTGACGACGGGCATCTGGTCGAAAGCGGCAGTCACCATGAGTTGATCGCGCGCGACGGTCTCTACCGTTTTCTCTGGCGAGAACGCTCAGCCTGAACGGCGCAAGTCGAAACTCGATTGTCAGACCAACTCTTTGATCAGCTCGCGAGTTTCCAGCAGGTAGCGAGGTCGGCCAGCGTTGTCGGGGAACGTCAGCGAAGGGTCGATGCCCAAGTGCCGGTACATCATGGCGAGGACATTTTCAGGGCGATACGGAGATTCGACTGGCACACCGCCGCTCGAGTCAGACGCTCCGACTACCTGGCCAACTTTCAGATCGCCGCCGGACATCATGACGCTCATCACTCGGCCCCAGTGATCGCGTCCGGCGCTTTTGTTGACTCGCGGCGTGCGGCCAAATTCGCCCATCGCGACGACCATGACTTTCTGATGAAGACCGGTTTCGTAGAGGTCTGTCACCAGCGAAGCGATCGCCTGGTCAAGAGCCGGCCCTTTGGCGTTCATCCGCTTTTCGATGCCGGTGTGGTCGTCCCAGCTTCCGAGCGTGTTGACTCGAACCGTGACGAATGTGACTCCGCGTTCAACAAGACGCTTCGCCAGCAGAACGTTCTGACCGATCGAATTCCGTCCGTAGCGATCCCGCGTGGCGTCGTTCTCTTCGTCAATCGCGAACGCTTTGCGGGCGGCGTCGCCGGTGACCATTTCGAATGCCTGACGCGTGAATTCGTCAGTCGCTTCGGCAGCGCCGTGGTTGTCGACGATTCGGCGAGCGGCATCGAATCCGGAAAGCAGCTGACGTCGGTCTGAAAGGCGGTCTTCGTCAATCCCTTTCAGCAGTGTCAGGTTGGGAACTTCAAACCGCTTGTCGTCCGCGCTTCTGGATGTTTCGAGTGGGTTGTTGCCCTTACCCAGCCAGGCAGCCCGTCCGTACCTCATGCTCTGTGGAACCGAAACGAAAGCCGGGACACCCTGGGCATTGGCTCCTCGTATCCGCATCGCGTAAGAGCCGATGCTTGGCATCTCGTTGTTGCGGTTCTGGTTGTCGTTGAGGTAGTACCCCGTCTGAGTCATGTGGCTACTGGTGCCGTGACTGCTTGACTTGTGGTGAATAGACCGAATGACCGCGAGCTTGTCGGCGATCGCCGCCTGCTTTGACATCAGCTCGCAGAATGAATAGCCGGACAGTGCCGTCGGAACCGCGTTGAACGGGCCTCGGTATTCAATCGGAGCGTTCGGTTTCGGATCGTACGTTTCGTGCTGTGTTGGTCCGCCAGCCTGTTCGAGATAGATCACTGCGGTGTCGAGCGAGCGGTCGACCTTTGATTCAGGTTCGGCGGCGCTCGCAGCCTGCAGCTGTAACAACTGCGGCATCGAGAGACCGATGATCCCGCCAAGTCCGGCCTGAACAAGACCTCGGCGTGAAACTCCGTCACAGAATTCTTTGCGTGATTGGCGTGTCATCTGGCGAGCTCTTTCGATTTCGGTGGGACAGCAACGGGGCGGCGAGGCAATTGAGGCAGGAGATCGCGAAGATCCAACGTGTGGGAACAAAAAACGTAATTCCCAGCATACTTGATCGTCCAGCCCGTTCCACAATTCTGAGGGCATTTCGCCGGTTACGCGGCGATCCGCCGTCGCTACACTGCCACACTCGGCAGTTCGGTCAGAAACTGAGCGACCGGATTCCTTTCGCGGATTGCAGCTTTCCTGAACGGCGTTTTCTGCACGACCTGATCGAGTCCTGGTCGAGACTGACTCGCTCTATCAACTCGGAACCGGATGTCTGACGGCAGGGTGATTCATGGAATTCTCAAGACTCAGTTTGATCGCTGCGGCACCGCGTTCGTTGTTCCGAATTGTCGTCGTGCTTGTCGTGACGTCACTCGCCGGCTGCGGTCGTACCGAACCCCCGGCCGCGAGCAATCCATCCGCCGAATTGGGCGCTGAAAGCTCTCCCGCAACGCTGGAAATCTTTGGCGACGAGCAACCGGCATCCGAAATTGTTCCCGTTTCGGCAGAAGCCGCTGGCAACGAAAAGGCAGAACACGTGAACCGCCTCGCCCACGAAACGAGTCCGTACCTGTTGATGCACGCTCGCAATCCGGTCGACTGGTATCCGTGGGGGCCGGAAGCGTTTGAAGCGGCGAAGTCCGGTGACAAGGTGATCTTTCTTTCGATCGGCTACAGCAGCTGCTACTGGTGCCACGTCATGGAGCGGTTGGTCTTCGAGAACGAAGAAATTGCGAAGTACATGAACGAGCACTTCATCAACATCAAGGTGGATCGCGAAGAGCGACCGGACATTGATGACATCTACATGACGGCTCTGCAGATTTACAACCAGCTCAGCGGCAACGGCGGTGGCGGTGGCTGGCCGTTGTCTATGTTTCTGACTCCCGAAGGAAAGCCGATTGCCGGCGGCACCTACTTTCCTCCCGGCGACATCGATGGTCGCACCGGGTTCCCGACACTTTCGAAGAGAATTGTCAACGCGTGGGAGACTCAGCGAGAGAACATTGACGAGGGCGCCGACACGATTACGCAGTACCTGCAGAAGGAAATGTCGCCCGGCTTCTCGCTGGAAAAAGTGGAGCTGACTCGCGAGCTGGCCGAAACCGTTTCGCGGTCCATCGTGCAGAGCCACGACCCGGAATTCGGCGGCGTCGATTTTCGGATGGAGAGTCCGAACTCGCCGAAGTTTCCCGTACCGACGAAGCTCGCTTTGCTGCAGCACGAAGTTGCACACAACGACAACGCTGCCGCCGAGCGAGTTCTCTACCACACGCTCGACGCGATGGCAGCCGGCGGAATTCGAGATCACCTGGCCGGAGGCTTTCATCGATACAGCACCGACCGGCAATGGCTGGTGCCTCACTTCGAAAAAATGCTCTACGACAACGCTCAACTGGCGAACGTTTATATCGACGCCGCTCGGGCCACTAAAAAAGTTGAGTATCGACAGGTAGCCGAAGAGATCCTGTCGTTCATCCTGTCCGACATGACCGATCCGACGGGCGCGTTTCATTCGGCGATTGACGCCGAAACGGACGGAATCGAAGGCAAGTATTACGTGTGGTCGCGTGAGGAAGTTCTGCAAACCCTGGGCGAACAGACCAACTTCTTTGCGAAGACGTACGGCTTGAATCTTGAGACTCCGTTCGAACACGGTTACGTACTACACCTGCCGCGGGCGATCGAAGAAGTCGCGATAGACGAGAATCTATCACCAAGAGTCCTTCGGATGAAGCTCGAAGAGTCGCGGGAACGGCTCCTGAAGATTCGCGACCTGCGGGAATCGCCCATCAAAGACGACAAGATCCTCACCAGCTGGAACGGCCTGATGATCAAAGCGTTTATCAACGCCGGAGCCACTTTCAGCCAGCAGAAGTATCTCACTGCTGCCGATCGAGCGTTGATGTTCATTCTGACGAATATGCGAAACGAAGAAGGGCAACTACTTCGAACATGGCGAGGCGGAACCGCGAAGCTGCAGGCGTACCTCGACGACTACGCTTTTCTCGTTGAGGCGATGCTCGAAATGCACTCTGTCACTCGCGACAAGAAATGGCTGACCGCGGCCAGACGCCTGACCGACGACCAGATCCGAATGTTCCATGACGAAGCCGCTGGCGGATTTTTCTTCACGGCTCACGACCACGAGAAGCTGCTGTCACGCACGAAGAACGCCTGGGACTCGGTGCTTCCATCAGGCAACAGCGTCAGTGTCCGAAATCTGATTCGGCTGGCATCGTTGACGCAGGAGCCGGCCTATCGCGACCACGCCGCGAAGACACTGGATCTGTTTGCTCCGCAGATTAAAAGAAATCCGCGAGGCACCAGCAACTTGGCGTTGGCGCTGAACGAGTTTCTTGAAAACAAAGATTACCGATCACTGAGCGACCGGGTTCGCGAAAGCCAAACCGCCGTTCAAACACCGCCGCCCGAAAACACGCCATCAAACCCAGGAGCAACACCAACCGGACCAGCTCCGGGCGAGCTACCAGCCATTCCGGTTAAGCCGAACACGAATGCGACTCCGCCAATTGCGAGCGGCGACAACGGAAAGGCAGCGGATCCAAAGAAGACTCCCGACCGAGTCACTGCGACCGCCTTCCTCTCAACGAGCCGCCTGCCTGCTGGTGACCGATGCCGCATTGCTGTCGTGCTGGATGTCGATCCGGGCTGGCATATCAACACCAACCCGGCGTATCCCGACTTCCTGATTCCGACGACGGTTTCCATCCGCTCGGACCAGGGAACGACGCTTGAGTCGCTGAAATTCCCCAAAGGCAAAGAGCTAAAGATCGAAGGCCTGCCCGAGGCGTACAAAGTCTACGATGGCAAGGTGACGATCTTCGGCGAGCTGGTCGTTCCAAAGTCAGCGGCCGGCAAGCAGGAAGCCTTCGAACTTCACATCCGCTACCAGTCGTGCGACGACGAACATTGCGAACGACCTCGTACCCTGAAGTTCGCCGGCTCCGTTCCCGTCGCTGAAGTCGGCGAGTCCGTGCAGCAAATCAACCGAGCCGTCTTCAAAGACTCAGCCGCCGCTGAATAGCCAACAGCCGAGCTTTGGCCACCAGCGTGGAACGCGCCCAGATCAGGTTCACGACTGCTGTGAGGGCGGCGGTTCTTTCCATTCCCGATGCGGCGTCTTCGCCACTAAAGCAGAGACTCACGCAAAGGCGCAAAGTTCTCAAAGCCTGACCTTCGCGTCTTGGCGCCTTTGCGTGAGATTCGAAAGTTCTCGCACGTCGAGTATGCTCGACGACGAAAGACTCGATTCAGAAGCTCTTTGGCTTCTACTCGGACTGCTCACCACCCATGCTCTGCATGAAGGCCGCCATGCGTTCGTTGACCTGCTCCGGAGTCAAATCTTCGATGTGCGTCGCGACGGTCCAGACATGACCAAAAGGGTCGACGAGAGTTCCTGATCGGTCGCCGTAAAACTGATCCTGCATCGGCCGCTTTTCGGTGCCGCCTGCTGCGATGGCCTGAGCAAACAACTCGTCACAATTCTCAACGTACAGGCACATGCCAGTCCCTGAATCGCCCGGCACCGGAGGACCGCTGGCCATCTCGCACTCATCGGCCAGCATCAAGTGCGAGTTGCCAATCTTCAACTCAGCATGCCCGATCATCCCACCCGGCATGTCAAGCTTCATGACCTCTTCAGCATTGAAAGCCTTTCTGTAGAATTCAATGGCTGCCGTCGCCCCCTTGCAGATCAGGTATGGCGTGAGACTGTGGTATCCCTCGGGAATTGCTGAAACGCTCATGGTGTGGCTCGTAAAGGTGAAGGTCTGAAGTTGTGCTCATCGCCGAAAACCGGGTCGCCCCGTCAGGATGGCTGAGTCTCGCAGCGACAAGATGTTTCATCCTCAGCATGAGGTCAAGGAGCACGCTCTCCGACTCATCGTGACTTGAGGACGCGGCACCCAGCCACCAAACGCAGAATCTGCCTGAGACGGGGTGGCACGTGGTTGCTTGCAACCCGTGTCGCGCAGCGACAAGAGGTCATGCAGATCGACCGTGGCTACCTCTTGCGGCTGGGTGGCTCAGGTTGCGAGCAA